>JBDTTC010000210.1:0-8477 GCA_039930825.1 Arenimonas sp. | reverse complement strand
TTCACCGTGACAACCCGAGCAGGTTTGCGCCAAATATTTTCCATATTCCGAGGTCGCCGCTGCCGGTGGCGCCAGACGTTGACGTGGCGAATGATTAATAGTTTCCGCCGGCAATAAAGGAAATTTATTCAGCGCATAAAGTACGCGGCCGAGTGGACGAATCTCCAATGCATCCGGTTTATTCGCGGAAAGCGGCAGCGATTTGATATACGCGATAATGGCAGCGGTATCGGCATCACTCAGATTCTGATAATCAGGCGAAGGCATGAATACCAGTGGCCGTCCGCCTTCGCCGACTGCGTGGCGAATTGCCCGGGCCATATCATCGGCCGACAAATTCTTGCCGATGCCCCCGGCAGTAAGATTGGGACCAACGACTTTCATCACCGGGCCACCATCGAATACCAATTTTCCCTGGGCCTTGTCACCATGGCAATCGGCGCAACCCTTGGCAATGAACAATCGCGCGCCGTAAGCCAACGCGGATGCCTCTTGCGGCAAGGTCAATGGCGCATCTTGCACATCGTAGCGAATGGCCAAACCTTGATCGGTTTTGTACCAGGCAAAACCGTATAAGCACAGCGCTACCAGCAACAATGCGACCACAGCGTATGCCAGAAATTTAAATAGTTTTTTCATGAATGTTCTCCAGTCACGTTTCTGTAAATGGCTCTGCGCTCAATAACAGATGTTGGCGACAGTTTTTACAGGAACGGCATTTTGCCCAGACACAGGACAGCGAACATGAGCCATCGGTCATCGTGACCGATGGCCTAATTACGAAGCTCTAGCGCCTCGCTGCGTAAAAAGCTTCTTCGGAAACCTCATGCCATGCCTTCGCACTTGTTTGAAATTTCTGCAGGGATTCATAGACCTTTTTGGCCATCGGATCAGAAGCGGCGACATCGGCAAGCACCGCCAGCGATGCCGTCTTCAATGCTGCCAGCACATCCACCGGCAGTGGCAGAAATTTAACGCCGGGCTCCTGTTTTAATTTTTCAAGCGCCTGCTGATTGCGTGCGGTGTATTCCGACAACATCTGGATGTTGGTCGCCTGGCAACAATCGGCAACGATGCTTTGTAAATCGTCCGGCAAGCTTTCAAAGGCTTCTTTATTGACGATACATTCCAGCGTCGAGCCAGGTTCATGCCAGCCGGGGTAATAGCAATACGGAGCAACTTTATGCAGACCGAATGCGAGATCGTTATAAGGCCCGACCCATTCGGCGGCATCGATCGCGCCCGATTGCAAAGCGGAAAAAATCTCCCCGCCCGGAATGTTTTGCGGAGTACCACCCACACGGGCAAACACTTCACCGCCCAGCCCCGGTATGCGCATGGTCAAGCCTTTCAAATCGGCAACGGATTTAATTTCCTTGCGAAACCAGCCCGCCATTTGCACGCCGGTATTACCTGCCGGGAATGGCACTACGCCGTGCGGTGCATATAGCTCGCGCCATAGTTCAATGCCGCCGCCAGCATAAAGCCAGCCATTCATTTCCTGCGCATTCAAGCCAAACGGGTAGGCACTGAAAAAAGGGGCGGCCGGCATTTTGCCTTTCCAGTAATAGCTGGCACTGTGCCCCATCTGGGCGGTTCCGCGCCCGACCATATCGAATACCTCGAATGCCGACGCCATTTCACCGGCACCGAATACTTTTACCGTGATTCGCCCGCCACTGGCTTTAGTAATCATTTCCGCCAATGCGGCGGCACCCGTACCCAGACCCGGAAAATTGGTCGGCCATGAAGTCACCATTTTCCACTCGAGTTTCAGATCGGCCTTCGTGGCTTTGCCACTCGTGTTCGGCTTTGCACCACAGGCGGTCAAACCCGCCGCTACTGCCGCCACGCCGGCACTTCTCACTAAATCACGTCGTTTCATAACCCCTCCAAAATGAACCTCAGTTTACCCAATACACCTACCGAAGTGGCCTGACTCGGTCTACCATGCCGTATTAGGAGTAATCATGCGCACACATATTGGTCATTACGAAATTGTCTCTGAGCTTGGCCGCGGCGGTATGGGCGTGGTTTATAAAGGTTACGAGCCTGCACTCACGCGCTATGTTGCGATCAAAGAGTTGTCGCCTGCACTAGCGCACGATCAGACGCTGGTCGAACGCTTCCTGCGTGAAGCACGCTCAATGGCGTCGCTGAACGATCCGCATATCATCCAGATTTATTTGATTGGCCAGGACAATAACCAGCCATTTTTCGTGATGGAATTCGTCGATGGCGAGTCGCTTTCGGCACTCATCAAACGCGAAGGCCGTTTGCAAGTTGGCGATGCATTAAAAATATTGCACCAATCCGCCAAAGGCTTGTCTGTCGCACACGAACACGGCGTTATCCATCGCGATATTAAGCCTGGCAATTTAATGCTCAACCAACGCGGGCAAATAAAGATCGCCGACTTCGGCATCGCACTCGCCAATCATGACTTCAACAGCAAGCTGACCGGCACCGGCGAATTTGTCGGTACGCCTGGCTATCTGTCACCGGAAGTTTGCCTCGGCAAAATGGTGGATCAGCGTTCGGATATTTTTGCGCTCGGCATTGTGCTGTTTGAAATGCTGACGGGGCGCACTCCGTTTTCCGATGAAAGTCCGTTAAAACTAATGCTCGATGTCGTGCAATCGCAAATTCCGGATGTGCGTGAATTAAATACCGATGTCGATGTCGATGTTGCGGCGATTTTGTCACGCATGCTTGAAAAAGACCCGAATGATCGTTATCAAAGCACCGAAGCCTTGATTGATGATTTGGAAAAGCATGTCTTGATCAAACAAGGCGGTCCGCTCAAATTGAAAACCCTGCCGCCATCGGGTCCGGCCGCAACACTGATCGGCATGGCAACGCCGGTCACACCAGGTGTAATGCGCGCAACGCCGCCACCCAATGTTGGTAATGCACCTGCCGCAAGTGCAGTAACGACCGCACAGGGCAGTACGCGTCCAGGCGTCACGATGGCCGCGCCGCAGTCAGAGAAAAGTTCCGGTTCGAAAAAATGGTTGGCGCTTGCAGCGATTCTTGGCTTGCTGGTCGTTGGTGGTGCTTGGGGATTGCGGGGAGTTTTCAGGACAGCAGACCCTGCAACGGAATCCACAGCGGCAAATACCATAGTACCTACCGATAACAACGTCCTTACGCCGGTTACGACAGCCGCAATGCCTTCGACGACAACATCGGTTACACCCGAAACCGACCCTGATGTACAAACAGACACTGCCGCCTATAACTCGCCCGATACGAGTGACAGCACCAGCAGCAATCAGACCTCAAGTACTCCCGTAACGCCGGATAATTCTAACAACACGGCTTCAGATGTCGCCGCGAATAATACTTTGCCTGTTCGCGGGCGCGTAGCCGAAAGAATCAGGGATCGCATTGAGGAAAATACACCGCAAACCAGTACTGGTGGCGGGCATACCTTTGCCGTTGTCACCACCGGTGATCCGGCATTGATGATTCCGGCACAGCAAATGATTGAAGACAAGCTCAGTGAAGCCGGCTACCAATCCGTGAATAGCAAACGTGCGGATATTATCGTCCGAGTCAAGTCGGACATCATCGGTAATCAGGACATCAGTTTTTACGGACAGAGCGCCACATTGACTACTGCCTATTTAACGGTAAAACCGTTTGGCCGCGGCGGCCGAGCGCTTGGTAACGGCTTCAGGCAAAAGATCGATTACACCCCGCTGAACGCCGAAGACAAAGTGCAACAGGCGCTCGAAGAACATATGAGTCGGGTCGTCGAGAATGTTGGTAATAAATAAATAAAGCAAGCCTGGTCATGGCTTGATCTGACCAGGAAATATCACGTACTCATAAAAAAGGCAGCCAATGGCTGCCTTTTTTATTGGAGGACTACTTTTATCTAAAAAATAAGTGTGCGGCACAAGGCCTCTTCGAATTTACCGGGAAAACCGGAACTCACTGTCAATCTGGCTTCTTAACGCTGCGATGCAGTTTTTTGCAGTCCATTGCAGTCACCACGACTTCACCAAGATACACGCCATCTTTGGCGCTGTATTTATATTTCATGGTTACTTCATGCTCGATAAACAATTTCATTTCTTTCATGCTGCAAAAACTATTCCGGATTTTATCGCCCAGTATTTCGTTTATCTGTTCATTTGTGGTGTCACCAGCTTCGTAATTTACTAATGTATAGAAATAGGTCCACTGCTTGCCCGGCCCAGCTATTGTGCTGTCTAGACGGGTTTCTTTATCGATCATCATCGGCAGGGTTTTATTGGTTTCGCTGGCCGCTTGGACCAACTGCGCTTGAAACCTTGCTTCGGAAAAATCCTTATAGGAACATCCGGACATCGCTATCGTCAGAAAAGTGACGAGCGCAATACCCATACTACCCAAAGTCTTTTTCATGATACGACTCCATACATTTATATTTTCAACGAAAAATTCTTCATCATGGCAAATCATGGCTTCACACCGGCGATAAATTCGCATAAGCCAAGACCAGCCACTTGCTGCCGGCATTTTCGAAATTAACCTGCACACGGGCATGGGCACCATTGCCTTCGCAATCCATCACGATGCCGACACCAAAACTCGCATGCGAAACGCGTTGACCTAATCGCAAACCACCGGAAGGCGCTTCCGACATCCGCGTGCTGTTGTATGCGGAATTAAAACCGGATTTTGTCGCATTCACTTTCGGCCTTACTTCATGCAATAAATTCGCCGGAATTTCGCGCAGGAAGCGCGAGGGCGTGCCGTACATTTCCATACCGTGCAAACGGCGAGTTTCGGCATAAGTCAAAATCAGTTTTTCGCGCGCCCGCGTCAAGCCGACGTAGGCCAAGCGACGCTCTTCTTCAAGACGCCCGTTTTCTTCCATCGAACGATTGCTCGGGAACAAGCCTTCTTCCAGACCGGTTAAAAAGACCAGCGGGAATTCGAGGCCCTTGGCGCTATGCAAGGTCATCAACTGGACGCCGTCTTCGCCATCCTGGGCCTGGCCTTCACCGGCTTCAAGCGAGGCATAACTCAGGAATTCGACTAGTTCAGTCATGCCTTCGCTGGCTTCATCATCACGACGCTGAAAACGACTCGCTACCGAAACCAATTCGTCCAGATTTTCCAGTTTGGAATCGACCTGGCCTTTGGA
Source organism: Arenimonas sp. (assembly GCA_039930825.1). Classification (GTDB taxonomy): domain Bacteria; phylum Pseudomonadota; class Gammaproteobacteria; order Xanthomonadales; family Xanthomonadaceae; genus Arenimonas. The sequence goes on along the minus strand of JBDTTC010000210.1, from coordinate 3,337 downwards.
TTCCTGCGAATAAAAAGCCCGCAAGCCGCTGCGTTCCAGTACATGATCGAATTGCTCATGCAATTCCAGTTCTTTGGTTTGTTCCTGCAAAGAAACAATCAATTCAAGAAAAACATTCAAGGCATTTTTTGCACGTGCCGTTAGCACTGAGGCTTGCATCATTTCCTGGGTCGCAGCCCACAGGGAAATTGATTTGCTACGCGCCAGCTTTCGTACTTCGTCCAGGGTTTTATCGCCGATGCCGCGAGCCGGGGTATTGACCGCACGTTCGAACGCAGGGTCATCGTCGCGATTGCTCAACAAGCGTAGATAGGCGAGTGCATCCTTGATTTCGGCGCGCTCGAAGAAGCGCAAACCGCCATACACGCGATAAGGCATGCCCGCTTGAATCAGTTGCTCTTCCAGTGCGCGTGATTGGGCGTTCGAGCGATATAACAAAGCGCATTCACTGGCGCTACCGCCCTGACGAATATGCGCCTGGATGCGTTCGACGATGTAACGCGCCTCATCAACTTCGTTATAGGCGGCATAGAGATCAATGCTTTCGCCTTCGCCGGATGCGGTCCAGAGATTTTTTCCAAGCCGTTCCGGATTATGCGCAATTACCGCATTGGCGGCGGATAGAATATTGCCGGTCGAACGATAATTTTGTTCCAGGCGAATGGTTTGTGCACCGGGATAATCGCGCAGAAACCGTTGCACATTTTCCACTTTCGCACCGCGCCAGCCATAAATTGCCTGATCGTCATCACCAACGATGAAGACCTGTCCGGTCTCGCCTGCCAATACACGCACAAATGCATATTGAATGCTGTTGGTGTCCTGGAACTCGTCGATCAGCAAATGTTTGAAGCGGTTTTGATAATGCAGCAACAGGGCATCGTGCTGTAATAGTAATTCGTGGGCACGCAATAAAATTTCGGCGAAATCGACCAGGCCCGAACGCTGACAACGCGCTTCATACGCTTCGTAAACTTCCAGAATGGATTTGGTGAAAAAATCGTTGCCCGGTACCTGGATATGTTTCGGACGGCGACCTTCGTCTTTCTGCGCGTTAATCCACCAAACTATTTGCTTGCGTGGAAAACGCCCTTCGTCCAATTCCATTTCATTGGCGATACGTTTAATCAAGCGCAATTGATCGTCGGAATCGAGCACCTGAAAACCTTCCGGCAAGCCCGCTTCCTGATAATGCAAACGCAATAAGCGATGCGCCAGACCATGAAAGGTTCCGACCCACATGCCACGCGAGCCATTGGGCAGAATTTTTTCGACCCGGTGCCGCATTTCAGTCGCGGCTTTATTGGTGAAGGTGACCGAAAAAATTCCGTGTGCCGGCACGCCGACCACTTCATGCAGCCAGGCAATACGCTGCGTCAGCACTCGGGTCTTGCCCGAGCCTGCACCGGCCAAGACCAGATAATGACCGGGCGGCGCTGATACAGCTTCGCGTTGGGCAGCGTTTAAATCGTCGAGTAAGTGGGATACATCCATTTTTTATCAGCGCGAATCAGTGCCCGGCTTTATTTACCTTCGCCGCCTGTGACATCAAACTGTCAGTCCAGGCAATGCCGATGGCTGAAAGTATGAAGACGCAATGAATAATGGTTTGCCACATGACACCCGCCTGTGTGTAGTTCACGCCGGCCTGAATCTGGGTCGCCGCATCGACAGGCGCACCCAATGATCCAATGGCAATAAATGTTTTAAGCAAGTGAATTGAGCTGATACCGATAATCGCCATCGCCAGTTTCACTTTCAACACCGATGCATTCACGTGACTCAACCATTCGGGCTGATCCGGATGGTTCTGCAAATTCAAGCGCGATACGAAGGTTTCGTAACCACCGACGATTACCATAACCAGCAAATTTGAAATCATTACCACGTCAATCAAGCCAAGCACAGCCAGCATGATGAGCTGCTCGCTCAAACTGGTAGCACCTTCGATCAGATGTATGAGTTCCTTCACGAACAGAATTACGTAAACACCTTGCGCCACGATCAGGCCAAGATAAAGCGGCAACTGCATCCAGCGTGAGCTGAAGATAAGCCAGGACAAGGGGTGTAGTTTCTGTGGTGTGCTGGAATTCATAGATTTTTTTTGCTGTAGGCTGAGTGCATTCTAAAGGTTTGCGAGCCGAATACCTATCGCAGATGAGGCTTTCCTGCGGGAGCAGGAAAGGCATCGCGACTTCCGTCGCTCCTACATCATCTTTACATCGGGCAAACCCAACACATATTCCGGTCCCATCAGCATCGATGGTGTGTAATAGCCACCCGGCAGCTTTTCTACTTCCAGCAAGTGCTTCACGATGCCTAGCGATGCTGTGACGGTGAGTTCATAACCATTTGGCGTACTCATGCATTTTTTTATTTCTTTGCCGTCAGCATCGCGCGCCTCACCCCAAACGGTTGTGGTCGATTGTTTACGTTTTTCTTCGGATGGGCCGTGCACTTTTTTCGCGACCTGCTTTTTCAGGAAATTTTGTACGACACCTAATCCCAGAATCGGGCCAAGCATTCGCAGACGCTTCACGTTTTTCACGCTCGATGGCGGCACGCCCATATAAGTTTCAATATTCGGAATGCCGGTCGAAATGAAAGCGGTGAATACATCGCCCCAGGGAATCGTCATCGCCATTCGTTGTTCGCCATCGCGTTCGAACGTGCGAACTTTCCAGGCTAGCGGCACTTTGGTCACCACGCCGTCAATACGAGCACGACCACCGCCTGCCAAACCCTCAACACTGGTTTTCGCGGTACCTGGGCTCGGACCACCGCCAGCTTCAAATGCCAATACAAGATGGGTTGCCGTCGGCAAATCACGTTTCAACATCGCGGCCATGCAATCAGTCGGAACCACATCGAAACCGGAACCCGGCAATACGACAATGCCCGCTTTTTTTGCACGCTCATCTTGTGCCTGGCAATGGGCAAAAACGCTAATCTCGCCGGTGATGTCCAGATAATGCGTGCCGGTTTCAAGACAGGCTTCAAGCATCGGTTTGCTGGTGGCTGAAAATGGACCGGCACAATGCAAAACAACTTTCATGTCTTCGAGATTTTTTTTCACCACATTCGGGTCATCCAATGCGAAGGCGCGCACCGGCAAGTCGTATTGTTTGGCCAGCGGTTCAATGGAGGCCAAACTCCGGCCTGCAAGCACTGGCCGCTGTCCATAGGAAATCGCCCGCTCCACTGCCATTTTGCCGGTATAGCCGTTGGCACCATAGATCAGCAATGGCGGCAAGTTGGCAACGCGGTACCTCCGCTACTCGCGCTGCGCATCGGTGAGGTGCTTGAGCGGGCACTTACCATGACCACCGTGGAGGCA
>JBDTTC010000209.1:0-7708 GCA_039930825.1 Arenimonas sp. | reverse complement strand
GAAGTGTGGTTTGTATCGGAGCATTTGATGTCCTGCATCGCGGACATCAAGCACTGATCGAACACACACGTCAGCGCGCGCGTGAATCAGGCCGTGTCCTGGTAGCGTTAAGTTTTGAGCCATTGCCGCGCGAATTTTTCTCGAAAGAAAATCCGCCACCAAGATTGTTGTTGCCGCGTGCCAAGTACGAAGGCCTACGTGAGCTCGGTTGTGATGTCGTTGGCTTGCTGCGCTTCGATGCGCAACTAAGCTCGATGAGTGCCGAAGATTTTATCGAACAGGTTTTAGTGCGCAAACTAAACGCAAAAGAAGTCTGGGTAGGCCCAGAGTTCCGTTTCGGAAAAGGCCGCCGTGGCGATATTGCGATGTTGCAATCACTGGGGTCGCAATCCGGATTCACCGCCCATGAAATTACGCCGGTCTTGCATGAGGGCGAGCGTGTTTCCAGCACGCGTCTGCGTTTGCAATTATCGAGTGGCGATATGGCGGGTGCCGAGAAAGCATTAGGCCGTCGCTATGCGATTGCCGGTAAGGTGGTTTACGGAAAGCAACTTGGCCGACAACTGGGTTACCCAACGGCCAATATACGTTTGGCCGGTAAACGCACGGCACTGCATGGCATTTACGCCACATGGGTACATGGCGTCGGACCAGAAAAAATGGCTAGTGTTTCCAGTCTTGGCACGCGACCGACGGTGGCCGGTGTCGAGCCACTGCTCGAAGCACATCTGTTTGACTTTGACGGCAATCTTTACGGAAAGCGAATTAACGTTGAGTTCGTTGCTAAATTACGTGACGAAGAAAAATTCGATGGCTTGCCCGCATTAATCAAGCAGATGGACATGGATTCGCAGCAAGCCAGAAAAATTCTGCAACATGACAAAAACGATAAGAAAGACCTTGGAGTTAGCGCGTGAGTGAAGTGAAAAAAGACTACAAACATACAATTTCATTGCCTGATACCGCGTTCCCGATGCGCGGTGATTTGCCCAAGCGCGAGCCCGATATGCTCAAACGCTGGCAAGACATGAACTGGTATGAAGCCATTCGTGAAAAAACCGGCGCACGCGAAAAGAAATTCGTACTGCACGATGGCCCTCCGTACGCCAATGGTTCAATTCACATCGGTCATGCCGTCAATAAAACGCTGAAAGACATCGTGGTGAAATCGAAACTGTTGTCAGGTTTTGACGCGCCGTATGTGCCAGGCTGGGATTGCCATGGTTTGCCGATCGAATTAGCGGTTGAAAAGAAACACGGCAAAGTTGGCGACAAAATGGATGCCGCCACTTTCCGCCAGAAATGCCGCGAATACGCGAACGAACAAATCAACGGACAATCGAAAGATTTCCAGCGTCTTGGTGTTTTAGGTAATTGGAAAAATCCGTATCGCACGATGGACTTCAAATTCGAAGCGGACATGCTGCGTTCACTGGCGAAAATCATCGAGCGCGGACATCTTTCGCGCGGTGCCAAACCGGTACATTGGTGTTTCGATTGCGGTTCGGCATTAGCTGAAGCGGAAATTGAATATGCCGATAAAGTGTCGCCTGCGGTTGATGTGGCGTATGACGCCATGGATCCGACAGTGCTCGCCGGAAAATTCGATGTCGATAGCGGCGATGCCATCGTCAGCGTTCCGATCTGGACCACAACGCCCTGGACCTTGCCAGCTAGTTTGGCGGTAACTTTAGGCCCTGATCTTGACTACGTTCTGATTGAAGGTCCTGCACGCAACGGCAAGCGGGTATTGCTTGTACTGGCGGAAGCTCTCGCAGAGACATGCGCAACCCGCTATGGTTTGAGTGAGGCAAATATTCTTGGTCGCGCCAAAGGTGCCGATCTCGAATTACTGAAACTTCAACATCCGTTTTATTCCCGCATTGTGCCGATTATCCTGGGTGATCACGTCACTACCGACGCCGGTACCGGTGCGGTACATACTGCACCCGGTCATGGTCAGGAAGACTTCGCGGTCGGTTTGAAATACGGTTTGGAAGTATTGAATCCCATCGATGGCAAAGGCATCTATTTGCCGAACACCGAAATTTTTGCCGGACAATATATCTGGAAAGCCAATGACACCATCACCACGTTGCTGCAAGAACGCGGTATATTGCTGGCGTCAGAAAAGTTGACTCACAGTTATCCGCATTGCTGGCGTCATAAATCACCGGTGGCTTTCCGTGCAACGCCGCAATGGTTCATCTCGATGGACCAGGCGAACCTGCGTGCGCAAGCGCTGGAATCGATTAAGAAAGTCGCCTGGATTCCGGAGTGGGGCGAAGCCCGCATCGTCGGCATGATCGATGGTCGTCCTGACTGGTGCATTTCGCGTCAGCGTACCTGGGGCGTGCCGATTGCTTTGTTCATCAACAAACAAACCGGCGAGCCACACCCGCGTTCGGTTGAGTTGATGCACAAGGTGGCGAACCTTGTCGAACAAAAAGGTGCCGATGCCTGGTACAGCATCAATCCACGAGAATTTTTGGGTGATGAAGCTGCGGATTACGATCAGGTCAAGGACATTCTTGATGTCTGGTTCGATTCCGGCGTTACCCACGAATGCGTGCTTGCCGCGCGTCCCGAAGATGGTTTGATCAAACCGGCCGATTTGTATCTGGAAGGTTCAGATCAACATCGTGGTTGGTTCCAAAGCTCTTTGCTGACTGCTATCGGCATGGACGGCGCAGCGCCTTATAAACAAGTGCTGACGCACGGCTTCACCGTCGATGGTGAAGGCAAGAAAATGTCCAAATCCTTGGGCAATACCGTTGAGCCGCAAAAAGTAAATGATTCGCTCGGTGCCGATGTCTTGCGTCTGTGGATTGCATCCACCGATTACCGCAATGAAATGTCGGTATCGGACGATATTCTGAAACGCAGTGCCGATGCTTACCGCCGCATTCGTAATACTTCACGTTTTCTGCTGGGATCCGGAAAAAAATCTCGTTCCGAATGAAAAAATGTTGTTACTTGACCAGTGGGCAGTTGCACGCGCGCTGGCGGTGCAGGAAGAAATCATTGCTGCCTACGAACGCTATGATTTTGCCGCCGTGGTAAGCAAGCTGCAGAATTTCTGCACCAATGATTTAGGCGCCTTGTATCTCGATGTCACCAAGGATCGTTTGTACACGATGCAGGTCGATAGTCTGGGCCGCCGTTCGGCGCAGACCGCGATGTATCACATTGCCGAAGCTTTCGTTCGCTGGATTGCACCGGTGCTGAGTTTTACCGCTGACGAAATCTGGCGTGCATTGCCGGGTAAGCGCGAAGAACTTGTGTTGATGGCAACCTGGTATGAAAACTTACAAGCACTGCCAAGTAATGCTGCCTTGAATGCCGAAGATTTCGATGCCGTATTCGCCTTGCGTGATGCCGTCAGCAAAGTGCTTGAGCCGATGCGCGTCAATGGCGAGATTGGTGCATCTTTGCAGGCCGAGGTCGATGTGTTTGTCGATGAAGCAATGTTGCAAAAGCTGCAGCCAGTCTCCGAAGAAGCCCGCTTCCTGTTCATCACTTCTCAATTGAATCTGAAGCCCTTGTCGGCAAAGAGTGAGCAAGCCGTGGCGATGGAAAACTCTCCGGTCTTCATTTATGCACAAGCATCGAAATATACCAAGTGCATCCGTTGCTGGCATTATCGTGAAGATGTTGGTAGCCACAGTGATGACCCGGAACTTTGCAGCCGTTGCGAGCTCAATGTGAACGGTGCCGGCGAAACGAGGCGCTTCTTCTAATCCTTACCCATGCGTCGCAATCATCTGCGGCGCTGCGAGATCCAGCAAACCCCGATGAATAACAATCAAAAATCGTCAACCGCACTTATCTGGCTTGCACTTTCCATCGTGCTCATTGGGCTGGATCAGTGGACAAAACAAATCGCAGCAACAAATTTGCATATGGGTCAGTCGGTACCTTTTATTTCGGGTTTCTGGGACTGGACCCTGGCACACAACACCGGAGCCGCCTTCAGTTTTCTTGCCAATTCGGGCGAGTGGGCGCATTGGTTTTTCATAGTGATGAAAATTTCGGTGAGCCTGGTGCTCACCATATTGCTGGGAAAGATTCCGCGGCAACAATGGCGCGATGCTTTGCCCTATGCGTTAATCATTGCCGGTGCACTGGGTAATTTGATCGATCGTTTCCGTTTCGGCTATGTCATCGATTTTATCGAGTGGTACTACAAGCGTTTTTCCTGGCCGGTTTTCAATATCGCCGACAGTTGCATCGTCGCTGGCGCAGTTTTATTGATACTTTTCAGCTTTCGTAAAAAGGAAGGAGTGAAATGAAAATCGTGCTTGCCAATCCACGCGGATTTTGTGCCGGCGTTGATCGTGCGATTGAAATCGTGAAGCGCGCGATTGAAAGTTTCGGTGCGCCGATCTATGTCCGGCATGAAGTCGTACACAATCGTTTTGTGGTCGAAGATTTACGTCAACGCGGTGCCATTTTTGTCGAAGAACTCGACGAAGTACCAACTGGTGCGACGGTAATTTTCAGTGCGCACGGAGTATCGCAAGCAGTGCGAGCGGAAGCAGCAGAGCGCGGCCTGAAAATTTTCGACGCGACGTGTCCATTGGTGACCAAGGTTCATATTGAAGTTGCACGCCATTGCCGTAATGGTCGCGACGTTGTGTTAATTGGCCACGAAGGTCATCCCGAAGTCGAAGGCACGATGGGTCAATGGCGGCAGGAAGATGGCAAGGGAAAAATATATCTGGTCGAAGATGTGGAAGATGCTTTGGCACTGGATGTAGAACAGCCGGATAATTTTGCCTACACCACGCAAACGACTTTGTCGGTAGATGAAACCCGCGATGTGATCGAAGCCTTGAAAAAGAAATTTCCGAAGATTCAGGGACCAAAGCACGACGATATTTGTTATGCCACCCAAAATCGCCAGGATGCCGTGCGTGAACTGGCATCACAATGTGACTTGGTGCTGGTTGTCGGCTCGATCAACAGTTCCAACTCCAACCGTTTGCGCGAACTGTCGGAAAAAGAAGGTTGTGAAGCCTATTTGATCGATGGTGCGGAGTTCATCAAGCCAGAGTGGCTGGTTGGCCGCAAGAATATCGGAGTTACGGCAGGTGCATCGGCACCCGAGGTGCTGGTGCAGGGCGTTATCGCCAAGCTTCAGGCATTAGGTGGCGGTGTCGTTACCGAACTCGACGGCGAACCGGAAAATATTGTCTTTGCGTTGCCCAAGGAATTGCGTCTGGTATTGGTAGATTAGTACATTAGACCCAAGGCCTCCTGTAAAAATCCACCAGTAGGAGGCTGCTTGCGGGCGACGTGTCTGGCTTCGTTTTGCATCACAACAACAAAGTTAAATTGACCCACCCCCGCTAAAGCCTTAAAATCACGACCTGTGCCGGAATAGCTCAGTTGGTAGAGCGCGTCATTCGTAATGATGAGGTCGTAGGTTCGATTCCTATTTCCGGCAGATCAATCAACCCGCTTCGGCGGGTTTTTTTGTATCTCAAGTTTTGAGAGCGTGTTGTCGGAAAATCCTGACCGATAAATCCGTTTATTGCTGAATGACTTTCACAATCATTCGGATATAGTGGTTTAACGATAGCTTTCTTGTTTGATCCTTTCACCTGCGAGTAGCGCAATATCCGATGGCCATAAGCAAATCCAAATCAAAAACCGCCTACGTCTGCAGTGAATGCGGCGCCGACCATAATAAATGGCAGGGCCAATGCGGCGAATGCGGGGCATGGAATACGCTGAGCGAGTTCGTGATTGAATCGGCAGCGGCCGCAAAGCAATCGATGCGTCAGGGCGGTTGGGCTGGCGATACCCACACACCAAAAATAACCCCGCTGAAATCGGTCAATCAATCGGAAGAAACCCGCGTCTCCACAGGTATTGGTGAATTTGATCGCGTGCTCGGCGGTGGCTTGGTCGAAGGTTCGGTCGTATTAATCGGTGGTGATCCCGGTATCGGTAAGTCGACCTTGTTATTACAAACGCTTGCGCACATGGGCGCGCACATGAATGGTCTGTATGTCAGCGGTGAAGAAAGCCTCGGACAAATTGCCGGGCGTGCGACCCGTTTGGGTTTGAATCTGGATGTGCTGCATGCCTTAGCCGAAACCGGCGTCGAAAAAATTATCGCGCAGGCATCGACCACAAAACCGAAACTGATTATTGCCGATTCGATCCAGACACTTTGGTCGGAAATGCTGACGGCAGCACCTGGCTCGGTAAGTCAGGTTCGCGAAAGTGCCGCGCGCTTGGTGCGCTTTGCGAAAGAAACCGGCACCGCGGTGTTTTTAGTCGGTCACGTAACTAAAGAAGGTGGCATAGCGGGTCCTCGCGTACTCGAACACATGGTCGATGCCGTTCTATATTTCGAAGGTGATAGCGGTAGCCGTTTTCGCGTACTGCGTGCATTCAAAAATCGCTTCGGCGCCGTGAATGAACTCGGTGTTTTCGCGATGTCGGAAAAAGGCCTGAAAGAAGTGCCCAATCCATCGGCCATTTTTCTTTCCGGCAGCCAAAGCAACACGCCCGGAAGTATTGTTCTGGTTACACGAGAAGGGACAAGGCCTTTATTGGTGGAAGTGCAGGCACTCGTTGATAAAAGCCCACTCGCGAATCCTCGCCGCGTCACGTTGGGTCTTGAGCAAAACAGACTGGCGATGTTACTCGCGGTCTTACACCGTCATGGTGGCGTCGGCGTTTACGATCAAGATGTTTTCGTGAACGTTGTCGGGGGTATTCGCGTGCAGGAAACGGCTGCCGATTTGCCCGTGCTGTTGGCAGTACTCAGTTCATTACGTGATAAGCCACTTGCCGATAAAACGGTCGCCTTCGGTGAAGTCGGGTTGTCCGGTGAAATACGCCCGGTACCAAACGGTGAAGAACGCCTGAAAGAAGCAGCGACCCATGGCTTCAAACGCGCGATAGTACCGAAAGCCAACGCCCCGAAAAAGGGCATGTTTAAGGACATGGAAGTGATTGGGGTTGAACGATTAAGTGATGCGTTGCAGGTGGCGTTTTGATAATGAATAATGTGATCACGCAAGAGAAACTTGGATTCATGAAAGAATATAGGCCTGTTTTTCCACCGCCAAAAACCGAGAAGTTCAAGTTTATTGATCTTTTTGCAGGAATTGGTGGTTTTCGTCTCGCGATGCAGTCTAGTGGCGGCGTTTGTCAGCTCTCAAGTGAGTGGGATAAGGATGCGCAAAGGACATATGAGGCTAATTTTGGTAGTGTGCCTGCCGGAGACATAACTGAAATTTCTGAAAAAGACATACCAGATCATGATGTCTTGTGCGCTGGATTCCCATGTCAGCCATTCAGCTTGGCAGGTATTTCTGCAAGGAATTCATTAAATACAGCTCATGGGTTTGAGTGCAAGACTCAAGGCACTCTTTTCTTTGATGTAGAAAGAATAATAAAAGAAAAAAGGCCTGCTGTAGTTTTTTTAGAAAATGTTAGGAATTTAGTCAGGCATGACGAAGGTAGAACCTTCGCGACTATACAGGCAGCTATCGAAGCACTTGGCTATTCTTTTAGCTATACGCTTATCAATGCCCAAAGCTTAGTACCTCAGAAAAGAGTGCGTTGCTACATGGTTTGCCTCAGGGATACAAAAGAAAAGTTTGTATTCCCTAAAATTGATGGCGAGCCACTGGCTGGGCTACCCCCGATAATTCGGACGGTTGAATTAAGCAACACATTGTAGCCG
>JBDTTC010000208.1:0-3243 GCA_039930825.1 Arenimonas sp. | reverse complement strand
CGACGGCACTTCAGCAGCAGGTGCAACGATATCTTCTGCTTCGTCTTTCGCATGCTTGGCGATAACCACAGCCAGGTCATGTTTCTTGCCGAGCTTCAGTGCAGGCAGGCTGACGCCATTAGGCAATTTCAGATCCGACATGTGAATGATGTCACCAACACTGAGTTCCGACAGGTCGATTTCAACGAATTCAGGCAAGTCGCGTGGCAAGCACAGAACTTCGATTTCATTGAGCTCATGCAGAACCAAAATGCCGGCGGTTTTACCTGCTGGCGATTTTTCTTGATTCATGAAGTGCAACGGAACGTTGAAGCGGATAGCAGTTTTTTCATCGACGCGCTGGAAATCCAAGTGCAGGATGAGTTGTTTGAACGGGTGACGTTGCATATCGCGCAACAGCACTTTTTCCATTTTACCGTCGATGCTGAGTTCCAGAATCGAGGAATAGAACCACTCGTTCTGAGTCGCCAGCCACAATGGGTTGTGGTCAAACTGGATGGAAGCAGGAGCCGAAGCGCCACCGTAAACGATTGCCGGAGTGAAACCGCTGTGACGTAAGCGGCGGCTCGCACCTTTCCCTTCGTCTTTGCGGGCACTGGCATTAATTGCATGAGTTGCCATGATGTATCTACCTTTTCTAAATGAACCATCTCGCGATGGTGATAACACTCACTCGCGACCAAGTGAGCGGGTTTGGGAAGCGGGAGACGATAGGCGGGAGGGGTAGGCAGAAAAGCAAAGCTATAGTTGCCTTGATTCCGCTTTCACACTTCTCGTCTATCGTCTCTCGCCTCCCGAATTAGTCTACATACAACGTACTAACCGACTCACCCAACGCTATGCGTCGAATGGTTTCGGCCAGCAATTCTGCGACACCGAGTTGACGAATGCGACCGCAGGCGCGGGCAGCATCCGTCAATGGAATCGTATCGGTCACCACCAGCTCGTCTAAAGCCGAACCAGTGATGTTGTTGATGGCAGCGCCCGACAGCACGGCATGCGTACAGTAGGCAACCACACGTTTGGCGCCATGCTGTTTCAATGCCGCAGCCGCTGCACACAAGGTGCCGGCGGTATCGACGATGTCATCAACCAGTACACAGGTTCTGCCCTCAACGTCACCGATAATATTCATCACGGTCGAGACATTGGCCCGCGGGCGACGTTTATCGATAATGGCCAAGTCTGCATCATCCAGACGCTTGGCAATGGCGCGAGCACGCACCACGCCGCCGACATCGGGCGATACCACCATCACGTTATCGGTACCCTGGTTGCGCCAGATGTCTGCCAACAGGATTGGCGAGGCATAGACGTTATCGACCGGAATATCGAAGAAACCTTGAATCTGGTCGGCATGCAGGTCGATCGTCAACACCCGGTCGGTACCCACTGCCGAAAACATTTTTGCCGCCACCTTGGCAGTAATTGGCACCCGGGCTGAGCGCGGACGACGATCCTGCCTCGCATAACCCAGGTACGGCACTACCGCAGTGACACTGCCGGCCGAGGCGCGCTTGAGCGCATCCACCATGACCAGCAACTCCATGAAATTTTCCGCAGTCGGCGCGCAGGTCGACTGGATGACGAAGACTTCCTGTCGACGTACGTTTTCTTCAATTTCTACCTGGACTTCACCGTCGGAGAACTTGCCAACCAGAGCCTTGCCCATCGGTACCGATAATTCGCGGCATACGGCCTTGGCGAGCGGAAGATTGGCGTTACCCGAGAAAACGAGCAGGTTTTGCATGCTCATGGCAGTCTTCCGATGTGGTGAACAACATTAAATGGCAGGGGCGGAAGGAATCGAACCTACGCATGCCAGGATCAAAACCTGGTGCCTTAACCGCTTGGCGACGCCCCTACAAGTCCCGTTTTTTAGTCCAGCGCTCAAGCTGCGCCAACAAAGGCGAGCTATAGACGCCATTTGCAACCCAGGCTTTAACACCGGAAGGCAAATGTTGGCGTGCGGCTTGGGCATCAGCAAGGCTTTTGAACCTCACGAAACAACCGCCACCCGTACCGGTCAAGCTTGCTGGGCCGTGTTTGGACAGAGTATCCAGCAGTCGATCGACTATTGGTTCCCTTGCCCGCAGCACCGGCTCGAAGGCATTCCCGAGCACTGTTCCTGAAACGAAGTCCGCTATTGTCACCGGAGCGGCATTTCGAGTCAATTCCAAAGATTGAAAAAGTTCTCGGGTTGGCACGCTAACGCCCGAATCGACCAATAAATACGCGGCTTGCGGTAGATTAACTGGTGATATTTTTTCACCCACGCCTTCAGCCCAAGCGCTATGCCCACGGACGAAAACAGGTACATCTGCGCCAAGCAAGAGCCCTAAATTCGCCAGTTCATCAATACTCAGACCGACCTGCCAGAGTGAATTCAAAACCAGCAATACCGTTGCGGCATCGGAAGAGCCACCACCGAACCCGCCGCCAAGCGGAATTCGTTTACTTATTGCAAGCTCGGCGCCTCGTTTGATATTGCCACGTGTCTGCAGGATTTTGGCGGCGCGAATTATCAAATCCTCCGCTTCAACCACGCCGTAATCGCCATTATTGGCGCGACTTACAACACCGTCTTCACGCAATCGCACATGAATGCTGTCGCCCCAATCAAGCAATTGAAATACCGTTTGTAAAAGATGATAACCATCATCACGCTGACCAATAATCTGCAGGAATAAATTTATTTTTGCCGGCGCCGACCAAGTGCTCCAGCCATCAGCCTCGGAAAATTCAATCACGGTATTTCCCAGGCTTCGATCTGTAGTCGGACACTCGCACTTTTGCCCTTGTCACTAGAATTGGCAAACACTTTTGTCGGCATCGGCAATACAGCGGCATCCCAGCCACGGTAATCCACGAGCCAACCGTTTTCACTAAACTGCGCCGGCAATCCGTTCGGAGCAAACTCGATAGGTGTCGCACTGTTTGTGCGAATACCACGCAGCCATTGCTGCATGTCCCGGAACGGAATACGCCATCCTGTAGCTTCCTGCAGCACGGCTTCCGCGCTGTCACCTTCGAGCATCACCAGCCCGAAGCCTTCGAGACGGACTTTATTATGGATACTGCGTAAACGATATTTCTGATTGGTAATCGGCAATGAAATTTCAATGTCGAATTGCTCGCCACGTTGCTGCCAACGCATTTTCACAGTGCCGGACTGCTTACCGTCACTGATCGCAATTCGTCCGCGAAAACTCCATGCATTCTGTTTTTGCAAAGCGAGTTCAC
>JBDTTC010000207.1:0-11204 GCA_039930825.1 Arenimonas sp. | reverse complement strand
CTTGCAAGTGTCGCGTTTCGATGTCACCTGGATTGGCGTGATGCAAGGCTTCGGTTTGGGTTTGGTCTTTGTGCCGATCTCCAGCGTTGCCTACGCGACTTTGCCGGCGATGCAGCGCACAGAAGCAGCCAGTTTGTTTAGCCTGGTACGCAACATCGGTTCGAGTATCGGCATTTCCGTCGTAATGACTTTGCTTGCACGTTCGGCACAGGTAAATCATGCGGAAATTGCTGCGCGTGTTCCTGCTTTCGGTGTTGAAACCGGATTACTACCTGCAGCCTGGGATCTTTCGACTTCTAGCGGCATGATGGCGATCAATAACGAGATCAGCCGCCAAGCTGCCGTTATCGCTTACGTGAACGATTTCTGGTTGCTGATGCTGCTGACGATTATCGCGATTCCGCTGGTCTATTTGCTGAAAGCAGATGCAAAACCCTCGGGCAATCCAATGGCGGCGATTGATCATTAAAATAGCGTGGGAGCGGCGTAAGCCGCGAATCTATCAGACTATTCGCGGCTTACGCCGCTCCCACGTGACAAACAATTATTTTTTGCCGAGCCAGGCCGGTTTTGATTTCATCGCTTTTTTATAGACGGCGCAGCTTTCAATATGTGCACCCGGCAAATAACCGGTACTCATCAGAAACTCATTCACGATTTCGCCGCCGGTAAACTTGAAAGTCTGCTTGAAGAGTTTCATCCATTCGATTTTTGTTTTCGGATGATGCGTGTCAAGCCAGCTTTTGAACGAGCCATGTTCCTTTTGCAATTGCAGGATGATATTCGCATTGTGGATGGCAGCATCGACTTTCAGACGGTTGCGGATAATACCGGCGTCTTCAAGTAATCGTTGCCTGTCCGCTTCTTTATACAAAGCGACTTTTTTGATATTGAACTGGTGGTAAGCCTCCCGGAAATTATCCTGCTTGTTCAGGATGGTGGTCCAGCTCAAACCGGCTTGATTGATTTCAAGAATCAAGCGTCCGAATAATTCGTCGTCGTCTTCTATCGTGTAACCGTAGTGATTATCGTGATAAACACGATGCACACTGGTTTTTTCCATTCGCAGAACGGCTTCGCAATAGGATTTTGGTTTTTCAATGATGATTGTATTCATGGCTTTGCGATGCCGTCATTTGGATTGCGGAATACTGTGGGAGCGCCCGTCAGGCGCGAATGATCTGGCGTGATTTTCGCGCCTGACGGGCGCTCCCACGGAGGGTTCAACGCGTTAGAAATTTAACCAGCCAGTTCGCGAGCTTTCCATATGGCGGATCGAATAAGGAAACTCCGCTGAAACGCGATTGATACATCACCGGCATCGATTTACTGAAAGTCAGGAAGCCCGCATGACCATGGTATTGCCCCATGCCGCTTGGCCCGACACCACCAATAGGGAGATCGCTTTGGCCAAACTGGATCAGCGTGTCGTTGACGCAGACGCTGCCGGCGATAATCGTATTCAGGGTTTTATCCAGACGATCGTTGTCGCGATCAAAGGGATAGAAAGCCAAAGGGCGATCACGCTGCAAAATATAATCCAGTGCCTCTTGATGGGTGTCGTAACTCTTCAAGGGCAGCAAGGGTCCGAAAATTTCCTGCTGCATCACCATCGCATCATCGGGTGGATCAAGCAGCACAGTGGACGGAATAAATTCGACGCCCTCCGGCGTGGTTTCGCCTTCCGGAATATATTGCTGGATAACGACGCCGCGCTGGCGTGCGTCTTCGAGCCAAGCGCGCAAACGGGTGGCCTGACGTGAGTTCACCACGGCAGTCGCATCTGGATTGTTGGCAATAGTGGGATAGCGTTTTTTCACCGCCGCCAGATAAAGTTTGGCGAACTCGTCGCGTTTGTCGCGCGGCACCAACACGTAATCCGGCGCAACACAAGTTTGCCCGGCATTGAAACATTTGCCGGTCGCAATGCGTTCTGCCGCATGTTCAAGCGGGTAATCCGGCGCAATCAGGGCCGGCGATTTGCCGCCGAGCTCCAGCGTGACCGGTGTTAAATTCGGAGCAGCAGCGGCCATCACATGGCGACCCACCGATGTCGATCCGGTAAACAACAAATGATCAAACGGCAATGAGGTAAACGCAGCACCAACATCCGCATCGCCTTGCACCACGACGACTTCATCGGCGGAAAAAACCTCGCTCAGCATTTTCGCCAACAGTGCCGACAGACGCGGGGTGAATTCCGATGGCTTGATCATCACGCGATTGCCGGCGGCGATGGCATTGATCAGGGGAATCACGGCGAGCTGGAAAGGATAATTCCAGGGTGCAACGATACCAACGACCCCGAGCGGTAGAAAACGAATTTCGCCGGAAGCCGGCTTGAACGTCAAACTGATCGGTTTCGATTTCGGTTTCATCCAGCGACGCAGATTTTTTTCCGCATGCTTGATTTCATCCAATGTCACCATAATGTCGGCGACCATGGTTTCCATCGGCGAACGCCGGCCGAAATCTTCATTGATCGCCGCAACCACGGCTTCCTTGTGATGATGCACCGCTTCCCCCAGACGCTTGAGCGAATACAAGCGTTCGCGTTGGTCGGGAATATGTTTGAGCTGCGCGCTACGCAGCTGGTCGAAACGGGCTCTCAGATCATTCATGACGTTGGTCGTACTTTGGGGGTCTTTAGTATCCATGCCCTAGTTTAGCGCTATCTTGAGCAGGTAAACTGTGAAAAATCCGATGGAATCAAAACATGCGAAATATCCGTGCTTTTCAAGGTGTCAGTCCGGTGTTAGGCGAAGGTACTTACGTCGATGAGGCCGCGACGGTGATTGGTGATGTTGTGCTCGGTGACGATGTATCGATCTGGCCCGGTACCGTGGTACGCGGCGACGTCAATTTCATCCGCATCGGCTCAAGAACGAATGTGCAGGACGGTACGATTATCCATGTAACTCACGATGGCCCGTACGGAAAGCCTGGCGGCTTCGCCACCGTGATCGGCGAAGACGTCACCATCGGTCATGCCGCCGTGATTCATGCCTGCGTGATTGAAGATGCCTGCCTGATCGGCATGGGCGCCACGATACTCGATGGCGCCATCATCAGAAAAAACGGTTTTGTCGGCGCGGGCGCGGTGGTTCCACCCGGAAAAACGGTCGAAAGTGGCGAGTTGTGGCTAGGCAACCCGGCCAAATGCGTACGCAAGCTCAGCGGGAAGGAAATCGAGCAGCTTTATTATTCTGCGCAGCATTATGTCCGCTTGAAAGACAAATATTTGGCTGAGTAAATTATTATGCGTAGGGGTTTTCGACTTCGCTTTTCAGAACGGCAGTTTGCTCCTTATTGCAAATCGCCATGACGAGCAGAACCAATGCAAGCGCATACATGACTTGAACAATGGCACTGAAACCCAATTGCAGCACTTGAAAATTACTGCTCGCATAATCTATGCCGCCGCTACTTACATAGGTACTGAAGGCAACTCCGGACATGGCATCCAGCATCATTAATACCAAACCGGCAGTACCATACATCTTCGTTTTTTTTGACAGCGCATGTTTTTGCATAATGACGATGCCTGCTATGCACACTAGCAATGTTGGCACTATTCTCAACATATTGCCTAGAAAAGAGATAATGAAACTATCATTGAACATGTAATTCTCCTTGCGAAATAAACAGGTTTATTACGGTTTCGTCGCCGATTCCAGAGCATTCAAGAACTCCAATGCTTGTTCGCGATTATCGCCACACATACTTTGCACCGGTCGCAAACCGAGACAGACCCGGGGGCGCTCAGGTTTCCCGAAAATCAGGCATGCATTATCTTCACTCAATTGTATGCAACGCACACCCGCTGGCTTGCCATTCGGCATACCGGGAATCGGCGATGAAATCGATGGCGCGATACAACATGCACCACAACCCGGACGACAACTCAACATAGTGAATATCACTTTCCAAATGAATAAAAATGCTTGCCGTCATTGTAAGCATAGACGCCGGTTTTATTGGGAAATAAGAGGCTTTTCAGCTACCATGCAGGCATATATTCGGCAGAGTTTCCATGCAAGTACCCGCCCCGCAAATCCATTGGCATTCAAGAACAGTTGTGGACCTGCACTCGTCAATTTTCGGCACTTCGATCAATAATCCACATCTCGATGTTCTTGTTTGCATGAAAGTGACCCACGCCTGATGCTGGATACCACGCGTGACATTCAAACACCGGAAGGACTTGCGTTAACGCTGCATCCGGCTGGCCCGGTGCCACGAGCGCTGGCCTGGCTGCTCGATTTTATCATTCGCCTATTCTGCGTTTTGATTCTAGCCATACCGCTGACATTCCTAGGACAGGCGGGTTCCGGCATATTGATGATCTGCCTGTTTCTTTTGTATTGGGCTTATCCGGTTTTATTCGAGGTATTGCGGGATGGCCAGACCATCGGCAAGAAGACCATGGGCCTGAAAGTCGTCAACCAAAATGGCACGCCAATTACCTGGGTTGCTTCCATTGGCCGCAACTTATTGCGCGTGGCCGACATGTTTCCGTTCTGCTACGGCTTTGGCCTGGCGAGTTGTCTGATTGATCCACATTCGCGTCGCCTGGGTGACCTTGTCGCGGGTAGCATTGTGATACATGTTGATCGCGTTACAGCACGCCTGCCTTCACCACCGGTGCCGGCAGAAAATCTTTCGGTATTGCTGAAACGTGAAGAACAAGGCGCCATCGTGAACTTTTCCGAACGCGCCTTGCATATGACGCAGGAACGCCAACGTGAACTGGCCGACCTTCTGAGCCCGATCACGCATTTGCGCGGTGACGACAATGTCCGAAAACTTCTCGGCGTTGCCAACGGCCTGCTGGGGCGCAAATGAAGCAGGAAGATTTCGTTGCCCAATACAATGCGGAATGGGTACTGTTCGAACGCTGGTTGAATACGCGTAGCGACATCAGTGCAAAAAAACGCAAGCCGCTCGCCAGTAACGACATCAGTGATTATGACTTTCCCGTTCGCTATCGTCGGCTATGCCAGCATCTGTCGATTGCGCAACAGCGCGGCTATAGTCCGCTGATTACCGATAAACTCGAAGAGCTTATGCAGCGTGGCCACCATGTGTTGTATCGCCCGCCGGCTCCGCGTTTACGTCGGCTGATCGATTTTTTTCTGATGGAGTTCCCATGCATCCTGAGAAAAAATCATGGCTACTTCTGGACCTCGGCTTTTTTGTTTTACGCTCCGCTGATTTCCATGATCGTGCTTATTCATTTCTATCCGGAACTGGTGCACTCCCTGCTGAGTGACCAACAAATTTCAGAAATGGAAAAAATGTACGACCCCGCCAATGCAGCTGACAGCCTAGGCCGCACGAGTGGCACAAACTTGCAGATGTTCGGTTTTTATATCTGGAATAATGTCAGCATTGGTTTTCGTACTTTTGCTAGCGGCTTTTTCGTTGGCATCGGCTCGATCTTGGTATTGCTTTTCAACGGCATTTCCATCGGCGCGGTTGCCGGCCATCTTACGGTCATCGGCTCGGGCCATCCTTTCTGGCGCTTCGTCGTTGGTCATTCGGGCCCTGAACTAACGGCCATCGTCATTTCAGGCGCAGCGGGTTTACGAATCGGCATGGCGATAGTGGCACCGGGTCGAAAAAAGCGTGTGGATGCGTTGATTGAAGCCGGCACGGAAGGCGTCAAACTGGCAATGGGTATTTTCGCAATGCTGGTGTTTGCCGCTTTCATCGAAGCCTATTGGTCATCGATTGTCTGGATGCCCGACGTCGTGAAATATAGTGTTGGCGGAATGATCTGGTTGCTGATTATTGCCTGGCTGTGGCGCGGTGGCCGCGGGAGCAGTTATGCGACTTGATCAAATGACCGTTGCGCTGCGTGTGCGCTCACCCTGGCAGGCGATGGATCTTGGCCTTCGCATGGTGCGTGCCAACGCGAGCGCTATCTGGCGGCCGTATTTCCTGTTTGCTGGCAGTGTTTTCATACTTTGTAATTTGCTCGCCTATGCCATCAATCAACTCTGGCTCGGCTGGTTTCTTATCTGGTGGCTGAAACCGGTTTTCGACCGCATTCCGCTACATGTTTTGTCACACGTAACCTTCGGGAACTACCCGACCTTTCGCGACACCGTACGAGCACCCTTAAAGTGGCGTTTTGGTTTGCTGCTGTCGTGGCTGACTTACAGGCGCTTCAGCTTTTGGCGCTGCATGTCGATGCCGATTGATATTCTGGAAGGCCTGCGTTCGGAGCGTTTATCGCTGCGGCGTTCAGTGTTGATTGGCGCGGTATCGTCACAAATCATCGGCTTGAGTTTTGTAAGCATCTTGTTTGAATGGCTGCTGATTATTTCTGCCGTCGTGCTGTTCTATATGTTTATACCGGTCGAATACCTAAATAATATCTTCGAAAATTTCTACACCACTTACTTCAACCAAGAACCACCGGTATGGGTTGATCTACTCTTCAACTTTTTATATTTCCTGAGCATAGTCGTCATCAGCCCTTTCTACGTCGGTGCCGGTTTTGCCACCTATTTGAATCGACGCACGCAACTGGAGGCCTGGGATATTGAGATTGCATTCAAGCGAATTGCGACGCGCCTGAAACAATCAAGCGCAATGGTTTTACTACTGGTCGCGTTTTTCGGTGGCGGAAGTTTTTCAGAGCGGAGTTATGCCGCTGAAGCGGCCGACAACAAACCGCAAACTCTGCAACAATTATTCGGCGACGATTACAAAACAGAACCAAAAACTGTATCGGATGCCGTGAAAAAGACTTACCGAAATAAAAATTTATCGCCGAAGGAAAAATACTCCCGATGGGAACCCATCGCCAAAGCGAAGAAGCCAGACAGCAAATGGCAATTGCCGGAAATCAAGGGGCTTGAAGAAGTTTTTGGCGCAATCGGCGGAATCGTCGGGTTCTTTGCCGAATACGGCCTGTGGTTGTTACTCGCCATTCTATTAAGCTGGCTGATATGGAAATCTGCCGACTGGATGCCGTGGGTAAAAGACAGAATGCCGGCAAAACGCGAGCTGGATGAACTTCACGAAAAAGAAGTCTTGAACCTCGATACCTTGCCTGGCAATTTGAGCAATGCCGTCCGCGAACTCTGGGCGCAACAGCCACGCGCAGCGCTGGCATTACTTTATCGCGGCAGTGTCGAAAAATTGGCAGACCGTCTGGGCACCCCCTTTCCGCCTGGTGCTACAGAAGCAGAATGTGTGCGCCGTTCACGACGTTTATCGCAGCCGGAATCCGAAATTATTTTCCAGAAAGTCGTTCGTGCTTGGCAGGCTGCTGCCTACGCACACCGTTTGCCCAACAGCCATGAGTTTGAAACATTACTGAGCGAATGGAGCATGCGTTGGGAGAAGAGCGCATGAAAAGAAAGAATCTGATGATCTCGCTGATCATCGCGGTGCTAACCGGATTATGCATCTGGTATTTCCTCGCGAATTACAAACGAGTAAGCCATGAGCGTGACCTACCCATGCAGGGTGAGGCCCGATACAACCCGCTGTATGCGTTGAAACTGAGTTTACGAGCCATGGGACAGCAAGCGGACTCGCATGCACTCATTGATCTGAACAGCATGAAGTTGAAAAGCGGAGACACTTTGTTGCTGTATTCACCGCCAAGCGGCTTGTCTGAATCACAACTCGACCAGTTGATTGAGTGGGTAAACAAAGGTGGCCATTTGATCGTCAGGTCTCCCGGCGCCACTTTTCTCAGCGACGATGTCAGCATTTATACCAAGCTTGGTGTTTCACCCGGGGGCATCGAAGAAAAATGCCTTTCATTCTTGCCGGTCAATGATAAAAAAGCCTATGTACTTTGCGGCGAACGCTTTTTCGTCGAAGACACCGAATGGTATAGCTGGCTGCATGGCGATGAAAAACAGGGCTACAGCCTTGGCCGAATGACCTGGGGCGACGGCACGGTCACCGTTGTCAGCAATCTGGATTTTCTGGGCAATGGCTTATTGAAGCAAAATGGTGCGCGTCAACTTGCTTACCAACTGCTTGCCGATTCGATGGGGAAAGGTCGTTTTCATCTAATTTACTCCACCAATATGTCACCGCTATGGTTATTGCTTTTGAAACATGGCTGGACCTTGCTGGTACCTTTGAGCATCTTGCTTGTCGCTTGGTTGATATATAGAAGCCAACGTTTCGGTCCATTACAAGAATCACCGAACCAAGACCGCCGCGCCTTGCTCGAACACATCAGCGCAACCGGCGAATACATGTTTCATCGCCATCTTGCGCATGAGCTGCATCTCGCAGTGCTTGCACTATTCAATTCGAAACTTCGCCGCCGTGATCCAATGACGGCAGCACTCGCCGGCGAAGCGCAGATACAGGCGCTTGCCGAACGCACAAAAATCGACCCACAAAAAATTCGCCAGGCATTAAAGCCCGGCACACTGAGTCAAAAAGAAAATTTCCTTCACAGCGTCGCCACTCTTATTCAGTTGAGAAACCAACTATGACCACCGAAAATACAAGCGCACCATTCGCCATCAGTCCCATTACCGGCATCGATTTAACCCAGCGTGTCGCCACGATCCGCAACGAAGTGTCGAAAGCGTTTCTTGGTCAACAGGAAGTGCTGGATCAGCTTTTGCTGGCCTTGCTCGCGGGCGGCCACGTGTTGATTGAAGGTGTGCCGGGACTCGGCAAAACCCTCCTAGTCCGAGCCTTGGCGACGGTAATGGATTGCCAGTTCTCCCGCGTGCAGTTCACGCCGGACCTGATGCCGAGCGATGTTAGCGGCCATGCTTTTTATGATCCGAAAACCGAAAGTTTCAAGATTCGTCGCGGCCCGGTATTCACCAATCTTTTATTGGCCGATGAAATAAATCGCGCGCCGGCGAAAACGCAATCGGCCTTGCTTGAAGTGATGCAGGAACAGCAAGTCACGATCGAAGGCCGCAGTTTTTCATTATCACCGCCATTCATGGCGATAGCCACGCAAAATCCGGTCGAGCAGGAAGGTACGTATCCGTTACCGGAAGCACAGCTTGATCGTTTCTTGATGAAAATCCTGCTCGACTATCCCGCCCACGCCGATGAATTACAGATGGTCGCCGCAGTGAGCAAAGGTCGCAGCGTCAGCGATTTCGACATGTCATCACTGCAGAAAATAATTACGCCGGAAGAAATCGTCGCGATGCAAATGGGCACTGCGATGGTGGAAGTCGATGAAGTGGTAATGGATTATGCCGTTCGCATCGTACGGGCAACGCGCGAATGGCCCGGCATCAGTCTGGGTGCAGGTCCGCGCGGCAGCCTGGCCCTGGTTCGCACGGCGCGCGCTCAAGCCGTATTGGAAGAGCGCGACTTTGTAACGCCGGATGATATTCGCAATATCGCAAAACCGGCACTGCGTCATCGCATCGCCTTGGCACCGGAATTACAGATCGAAGGCCAACGGGTTGACGACGTATTAAATGCCTTATTGGTGAAAGTCGAGGCTCCACGCCGATGAGGCCAGCCAAGCCACTGCTATGGGTTTTATTATTGTGGGCATTGGTTGGTGGCCTGGTCACCTTTCATATGCTGCCAATGATTGCCTGGCTGGCTTCGGGTTTATTTTGCCTGTTGTTATTTGCGCTGGACGGATTTGCATTACGTGCGACGGCATCGCCCGAACTGGTACGCGATATTCCTGCCGTGCTTCCGGTTGGCGTTGAACGCGAAGTGGGTTTGCGCCTGCAGACTTTTACTCGTCGAAATTTACGCTGCGACGTACATGACTTGCATCCGGGGCATTGGCTCACGTTCGGTTTGCCGCGACAGGTAACATTAACTCCGCATCGCGAACTGGCGATGAACTATCGCATTACGCCGGCAGAGCGCGGCAGCTTCGAATTTTCTGGTTGCCAGTTGCGCGTCTATTCACCCTTGGGTTTATGGCGGCAAGTTCGCACTTTGCCGGTGAAACAAAATATTCGTGCCTTCCCGAATTTTGCACCGTTGGCCAAGTTCGCATTGTTTAGTTCGGAACAGGCATCGCGTGTTGTCGGTGCACATTTGAAACGCCGCCGTGGCGAGGGCACCAATTTTCACCAACTGCGGGAATATCGTCTTGGCGACAGCATGCGCCAGATCGATTGGAAGGCTACACAACGCGCCCGCAAACTGATTTCGCGCGATTATCAGGATGAAAAAAACCAGCAGGTTTTGCTATTGATCGACACCGGTCGCCGCATGCTCGCAAAAGACGATGCGCTCTCGCATTTTGACCATGTGCTGAATGCAAGCCTGGTAGTTTCCTATCTTGCTTTGCGCCAAGGTGATGCGGTCGGCTTGATGGCTAGCGGCGGCGCAAGTCGCTGGTTACCGCCGCAACGCGGGCTCGGCACGGTCGATACTTTGCTCGATTGCGTCTATGACTTGCAAGCCAGCGCGGTCGCCACCGATTATTTGGCTGCTGCAACGCAATTGAGTTTGCGACAACCACGACGTTCATTAATCATGTTGATCACCAATGTGCGCGATGAAGATATTGAAGACCTGATGGTCGCCGTGCGTCTGTTGCAGAAGCGCCATTTGGTCTGCGTTGCCAGCCTGCGCGAACAGGCGCTCGACACCACGCTACTGAAACCGGTCGATACCTTGAACGATGCCATTCTCGCCTCTGCGATGGCACGCTACGTCGCCGAGCGCGCACGTGCGCATGCTGCATTGCGCAGCCAGGGCGTATTTGTACTCGATGTTACCTGCGCCGAATTACCGGCGGCCTTAGTCGAACGCTATCTTGCCGTTAAGCGGGATGGCTTGCTGTAAAAATTACATGTTGGGGCGCCTGCCTTATAATTTTTTGAAAGGAGACAATTATGTTGCTCGGTTTACGCACTGTCGCTTATCCCGCTCCCGATTTGGCCAAGGCCAAACTCTGGTATTCCGAAGTATTGTCAATCCAGCCCTATTTCGACGAGCCTTTCTATGTCGGTTTTTCAGTCGGTGGTTTTGAGCTTGGATTAATCCCCGATGCACAACCTGGAATTACCGGCACGCAAGCCATGTGGGGCGTTGCGGATGTCGAAACGGAATTCAAACGACTAATTACGCTTGGCGCGACTGAACTGGAACCGGTTACCGATGTGGGTGGTGGAATAAAAGTAGCTGCGGTGCAAGACCCATTTGGTAACCGCCTCGGCATTATCGAGAATCAGCATTTTGATTTGACGGCGGTTCAATAACGTAGGGGCGCC
>JBDTTC010000206.1:0-11193 GCA_039930825.1 Arenimonas sp. | reverse complement strand
GATATACAGACTGAAAACGAAGATGACGCCGATCCAGCCCCATTCTTCCGATAATACCGAGAATAGGAAATCGGTCGTGTGTTCCGGCAGGTAATCCAGCTTTGCCTGCGTACTATTCCCCAGACCTTTGCCGAACCAGCCACCTGAACCAATCGCGATTTTCGACTGGATAATATTCCAGCCAGTGCCAAGCGGATCTGACTCGGGATATATGAAAGTCAAAATCCGGTTTTTCTGATAGTCATGTAAAAACTGCCAGGCAATCGGCAGCGAAGCCAAACCGGCGCCGACGAAAAGACTGATACGCCACCAGTGAATGCCTGCCAAATAAAGTGCGAACGCCCCGGATGCTGCGACCAAAAGACCGGTACCTAAATCCGGTTGCCGAATGATGAGTGCTGCAGGCACGCCAATAATTGCGGCGCAAATCGCCAGCGTTGTCCACGAGGGTGGTAACACCACGCGATGCAAATACCACGCCACCATCATCGGCACGCTGAGTTTTAACAATTCGCCTGGTTGCAAATAAAAGAAACCGAGGTTGATCCACAAGCGTGCACTACGGCCGGAACCGATTGCAAAAACCACGGGCATCAATGCCAATGTCAACGCAAAAATAAGCGGTGTCCAGGCTCGCAAACGGTTTGGCTGGATGCGGGCAATCAACAACATCGCGACTAGGCCTGCTGCAAAACGTGCACCTTGCGCAAGCACGAAATGCTGGCCTTCGGCGGCACCTGCACTAGAAAGCACCACCAGGCTGGTTGCCTGAATAAGTAAGAGGCCGATCAATAGCGGAAAGTCGATGCAATCTAGCCAATCCGCGATCCATGCTTGCAGCCAACGCATCATGGGACGTCAACCTCATCCTGCGGAACGGTTGTGGGGCTCGTGGTTACCGTGGTTTCCGGAGTAGTCGATTTTGTCGTGCCCGGTGTTGCTGGTATTTCGATTTTCGCACCAGGTAATTTAGGTAGCAGCCAGGCATCCATCATTTTTCGTGCGATAGGCGCGGCGGTAGTGGCACCGAAGCCACCGTGTTCAACGACAACCGCCACAGCAATTTGCGGGTTTTCTGCAGGAGCATAAGCAATGAACAAGGCTTGATGGCGCTGATTCAATGCGAGCTGGTTGGGGTTAAGACTGACGTTACCTTTTCTGCTGACTTTCTGGGCCGTGCCGGTTTTTCCCGCGATTGTGTATTGGGCGCCCACTGCAATTGCTCGTGCCGTGCCGCGAGGGCCGTTCACTGCTCCCCACATGCCAGCTTTGACAGCGTCGATATGCGCCTGATCATTTGCGATTTGTACGGTCGGCATCAAGGGCATGGATTTCCATTGTCCTTGGAAGCCCTCGCGTTTGGCTCTGACCAGATGAAGATGGTTACGCTCGCCATTGTTTGCCAGTGCGGCAGTAGCCTGGGCTAGTTGCAGCGGAGTGACAATCCACATGCCTTGTCCAATACCGGCATTGACAGTATCACCGGGGTACCAGGCTTGTTTGAATCTTTTTTGTTTTGTTTCCGGAGAAGGCATTACGCCGGTATTTTCTCCATACAAATCGATACCGGTTTTTTGGCCAAAGCCGTATTTTTGCATGTAGCTATCGAAGCGTTGTATGCCTAAATCGACCGCCAGTTTGTAGTAATAGGTATTGACCGATTGTGCGATAGATTCCTGCAGATTGACCCAGCCGTGTCCACCATGATGCGAGTCGCGGAAACCGCGTGAAACGCCAGGCAAAAAGAATTCGCCGGTGGAAAGGATTTTATCTTCCGGCTTGCGAAGTCCCGACTCCAGGCCGGCCAATCCAACGAAAGGCTTTATCGTGGAGCCGGGCGGAGTGCCACCGTGGAGATTCCTGTCGAATAAAGGTCGCGATAAGTTATCTGTTAGCGCCCGGTAATCGGCGTGTGAAATTCCGTTGATAAATAGATTTGGATCAAACAAGGGCAGGCTCACCATCGCCAATACTTCACCTGTGCGTGGATCGACTGCAACTGCCGCACCCTGCAGCTCACCGAAGGCTTCAATAGTAGTTTTCTGTAAATCAGCATCGATGCTTAGCTGGATATCGTAACCGGGGCTTGCCTGCTGCATGCCGATTGTTTTTAAAGGCCGGCCCTGCGCATTTGTTTCAACGGATTCGTAGCCGATCTCGCCGCGCAGCATTTCTTCATAGTATTTTTCGAGTCCAGATTTTCCGGTATGCGATAACGCGGAAAATTTACTATCGCCCATTCTTTCGAGGTCTTTTGCATCTACCCTGCCAACGTAACCGATTACATGCGCGAACATGTTTTCGAATGGATAACGCCGCGTTAGATACGGAACGACTTCAACACCTGGTAAACGATAGCGATTTAATGCAAGTTTGGCGCGCTCTTCTTCGTTCAGTCGCAGCTTCAGTACAGCGGGTCGAAAACGGCGAGTCGCCTTGCGCGTCTGCTCGAATGCTTCAATATCTTCGCTACCCAGGGTGATAATTTTTTTCAAATCTTCAACGGTTTCGTCGATGTTCTTGATTTGTTCGGGCACCAATTCGAGGCGATAGGCAGGAACATTATCGGCCAGTAATTTTCCGTTGCGGTCGTAGATTAGTCCGCGTGCCGGAACGATTGGTCGTGGCTTAATGCGATTGGCATCTGAGCGTAGCTGGTATTCCTGATGCTGAAGTACCTGCAGCCGGAAGTAGCCGAACGCTAATCCCGACATCGCAAGACCAATGCATAGGAATCCGACAAAAGAACGCCTACGGAATTGCTCGCTTTCGGCGATATTATTTTTGATGCGCTGCCGGCGTAAGCTGCGGATCACTTAATTTTTCTCGCGGGCACGCAAACGCAGCATGTCGATACCGACAAATAGCC
The DNA here is from genome assembly GCA_039930825.1 of Arenimonas sp. Taxonomy (GTDB): domain Bacteria; phylum Pseudomonadota; class Gammaproteobacteria; order Xanthomonadales; family Xanthomonadaceae; genus Arenimonas. The sequence continues at coordinate 8,324 of JBDTTC010000206.1, read as the reverse complement.
AAGGCCACAGGAACATTCCCAATACGGGTGATAGCCACGCGACCCATGACAGAGCGTGATCGTTCACCAGCCAATGCAGCAAGCTCATGATCAGGCGATCATTCAACAGCAATGCAAATACTGCCAGCGCCTGTTGCCATAAAGGGAAGAAGCGCAGACGGGCACGGAACCGCGATACCAGAAACGCGAGAATCACAAGACGTAGCGCTTGCTCGCCCAGTAAGCCGCCAGAGAATAGATCCGATAGCAGACCGTAAAAAAAAGCGGTGCCCAAGCCTGTTTTCTCGGGAGTTTCAAGACACCAGTAGCAAAGAAACAAGGCCAGCAAATAGGGTCGTGCCAAGTCCAGCCCCAATGGCAAGGGAATGATCTGGAACAGCAGGCCGAGCCATAATGTAATTGTGCGCATAAGACTGGAGGACTGGCGCATCATGGCGTTTTCTTCTTCGCTTTTTCGACGACGGTTTCCGGTGCTGAAGCCGGAACCGCGGGCGGCGTGATCACGGGCTTCGGCTTGGGTATCGTCGGACTCGGGATAATTTCATTGACCAGCAAAACTTCCAGGCCGCGATCGAGACGCGCCGCCGGTTTTGCCTTGCCGACCATAAACAAGCCGGTGTCATTTGGATTTAAACTTTGAATGGTAGCCACTGGAAAGCCGGCAGGAAAACGTCCGCCCATGCCCGAAGTCACAAGTAAGTCACCCTTCCGAATGTCGGCGCTCTGGGGGATGTCCGAAATCAACAAGGAGTCCGGTTCGCCAGTACCAAACGCAATGCCACGAAAGCCGGAACGAGCAACTTGTACTGGAATTGCATGATCGGCATCGGTAACTAATAGGGCAGTTGCCTTTGTATCTGTAACTTCAATTATCTGGCCTAGAATTCCGCCGGCATCCATGATCGCCTGTCCGACTTTTACTCCCTGGCGAGAACCGGCATTGAGCACGATACGTTGCCGATAGGGATTCAGGTCGACGTCCAGAATGCTTACCATCTGGACTTGCAAACTACCATTCCGCCTTGCATTCAGTAAATCACGCAGGCGCTGGTTTTCATCGTTGATGGCACTCATGCGCTGCATGCGCGCATTCACGATTTGCAGTTCGCGTTCAAGTCTTTCGTTGTTGTCTTGCAGTGCTTGCCGCGTGGCAAGTTCATCATCAACGCCTGTCCACATGCGTGATGGCAGCGATGCGAGCCACCAGATCGGTTCGATTACCACTGATAATTGTTTGCGCGTTTGCTGGCCGATATTCATGCGGTGGTCGGTCAACATTAGAATGCTGGCAAAAATAAGGTACGCCAGTAGTGGCAGCGTTTCACTGGCACTGTCGCCAAATCGTTTGCTTGATGATGACGCGTACACCACGAATAGAATCCCGAGTCTCTGCGTGTTTAAAAAAACCGGCGCGATGAACGCGCCGGCATTGAACTGCTATAAAAAATGTTAAATAAAGGCAAACATTTTTTTTGATTAACCATTGAAAAGATTCATCGAATTATTCCGGTGAGAAAAATTCGTTGCCATGCATATCGACCAGTTCAAGTGCACGACCACCACCACGGGCAACACAGGTGAGCGGATCGTCGGCGACATGAACATGCAGGCCGGTTTCTTCGGAAATTAGTTTGTCCAGATCTTTCAACAATGCACCGCCACCGGTGAGTACAATGCCCCGAACAGCAACGTCGGCACACAATTCCGGAGGTGTTTGTTCGAGTGCTTGCTTGATCGCGCTGACTATGCCGGCCAATGGTTCGTGCAATGCTTCGAGTACTTCGGTGGTATTTATCGAAATCATGCGAGGCACGCCTTCGGCCAGATTACGTCCCGACACTTCCATCTCACGGACTTCTGCTTGCGGGAATGCATTGCCGATTTCTATTTTGATGCGTTCGGCAGTTGTTTCGCCAATTAAGGTGCCGTGATTGCGGCGCACGTAATTGATGATGGATTCGTCGAAGCGATCGCCACCGATGCGCACTGATTGTGCATACACGATGCCATTCAAAGAGATCACGGCGATTTCGGATGTGCCGCCGCCAACGTCGATCACCATCGACCCACGTGCTTCATGTACCGGAATGCCAGCGCCAATGGCTGCTGCCATCGGTTCTTCGATCAAATACACTTCGCGGGCACCGGCTTCTTCCGCCGACTCCTTGATCGCGCGACGTTCCACTTGCGTTGAACCGCAAGGCACGCAAATCAAAACACGCGGGCTAGGGCGCAAGAAGCGCGAGGTGTGCACCTTGCGAATAAAGTGTTTCAACATCGCTTCGGTATAAGTGAAATCGGCAATAACACCATCTTTCATGGGGCGAATGGTGGCGATATTGCCGGGAGTACGGCCGAGCATCTGTTTGGCTTCCGTACCGACCGCAGCAACGATCATGGTATTGCTACCAGTGCGGTCACGACGAACTGCAACGACAGAAGGTTCATTCAGGACAATGCCTTGGCCACGAACATAGATAAGGGTGTTTGCGGTGCCGAGATCAATGGAAAGATCGTTTGAAAACAGCCCGCGGAGCTTCTTGAACATCGTTGAAGCCTGCGCTAGATAAGAAAAATGAAGTTGTTAGAGTATCAATTACAAGGCCCTGAGAGCAAGGAATAATCACTGTTTCTGGGAAATAGTTTAGAGAAATATTTAATGTCATAAGGTACAGCTCGCGTTAATATAAGCGCCCTGAAGTATGTTTGATCTCGTTCGATTTCATGGCCCTTGCGCCATTACCTTTCAAGGATTTAATGATGACCTCGGCATTGATTTGTGGTTCGCTCGCTTTCGACACCATTATGGTGTTTCCAGACCAGTTCAAAAACCACATCCTGCCCGACAAAGTGCATATCCTCAACGTGTCGTTTCTTGTGCCGCGGATGCGTCGCGAATTTGGCGGATGCGCCGGTAATATTGCCTACAACCTCAAGTTGCTGGGCGGAAACCCGGTTCCGATGGCGACCGTAGGCCAGGATTTTGCTACCTATCAGGCCCATTTCGAAGAATGCGGTATCAGCCTCGAGTTCGTGAAAGAACTGCCGGATTTGTTTACTGCCCAAGCGTTTATCACGACTGATCTTGATGATAATCAGATCACTGCTTTTCATCCCGGCGCGATGATGCGCTCTTATGAAAACCATGTGCGCGACGTGCCGGATGTCGGTTTCGGCATCGTTGGGCCGGATGGCTATGAAGCCATGTTGCAAAACTCGGCGGAGTTTGCCGAATGTAATATCCCGTTCATTTTTGACCCGGGGCAAGCCATGCCGCTGTTTAATGGCAAAGAATTGACCCAGATGATTGAGCAGGCCACTTACGTTACCGTTAATGATTACGAGTCGAACCTACTGCAGGAAAAAACCGGCTTGAGCGAAAAACAAATTGCTGAGCGCGTACAGGCCTATCTGATTACCCGCGGCCCCAAAGGCTCCGAAATTCATTCAAAGGACGGCATGATGCAAATCCCGGCCGCCACCGCTATTCGTGTTGTCGATCCCACCGGCTGTGGTGATGCTTATCGCGCCGGCTTGATCTATGGCTGGATGAACGGCATGGACATGGCAACGACTGGACGTATTGCATCCCTGATGGGGGCCTTGAAAATCGAGAATGTCGGTCCGCAAAACCAGCGCTTTGATTACGAACAGTTTGCCGAGCAATTCAGGCAGCAGTTTGGTTATGCATTGAGATAATCTCGCAAATTGAGCCTTGGTCCGACACTTCAAAATATCATTCCGATGTCGGGCCAAGGCCCGACTTACTTCGAGTCCTTGATACTGGCTGCGATGGCCAGATGGTCCGAACCCGCGGCAACTACTGCTTCGTAATCACAGACATCGAAACCGGCGCAAAGAATATGGTCCAGTGAGCGTGTCGGGGCCCAACTCGGAAACGTGGTAATTCTTTGCTGCGGTGCTTGCAGACGAGTGCGACGGTAAAGAACCTGCATTTCAGGCGAATCGGCTTCGCAATTGAAGTCACCCATCAGTACCAAGCGGCGTGTGTCGCCAAATAAATCCGCCAGAAAGTTGCATTGCAGCTGACGCGATTTTACACCCAGCGACAAATGCGTAATCGCTAATTGCCAGCTTTGCTTGCCGGTGCCGAAAGTGGCAATCAAAACCCCGCGGCCCGCTAGTCGCCCAGGCAAAACATAGTCCAGCATTTCAGTCGGTTCCAGGCGACTGAGTAATGCGTTGCCACTGCCGGCAATACGGCCGATACGGCGATTTGCCTGATGGCTATGGAAAGGAAATTTCGCTAGTTCAGCGAGCACATTGCCCTGATTATCGAACCCAGAACGTAAACTGCCTGGGTCGCTTTCTTGCAGGCCGACGATATCGAATTGCGTGGTCAGTTTTGCCAGATCATCAAGATTCGCTCGCTTGCCATTCGGTAATACATGCGACCACGAACGAGTAACGTATTCACGATATGCACGTGTGCGCGAGCCGGCCTGAATGTTGCTGCTTAAAATTCGAATGGGTGAAGACGTATTCATTATTGAAGGCTAGTCTGGCCCCATGAACCGATGCATGCAATGCCAATGGAAAATGCGGCAGAAAATCGGGCAATAAAAAGGCCGTTTAACGGCCTTTTTGTAAGTCATAATTATTTCTTGGCCGGAAGTATGGCGGGAACCGGCTTCGCGGCAGGTTTCACCAATGCTCTAGCAGCAATGGCGGCTCGTTCCTTGGCTACCAGAAAATCGACCGTTTTCAACATGCCCGGAAAGCCACCTTCGCGCGTCGGGCTTACTCTGTATTTGCCGGCAATAATAATCGTCGGTGTGGTGTTGGCGCCTGTGCGAATTGTAAATTGCTTTGAACGATTCAATTTCGCATTGATGCTGGGGCTGTTCATGATAGCCAGCATCTGTGTCGCGGTAACGCCATATTTGCTGTAAAACTTGGCTATTGCTTCCAATGATGCGTCGGCTGGAACGCTTTGCTCGACGAAGATCGAGCGAAAAATCGCTTCATGGCTACGCTCCCGGATTTTCTTGGCTTCAGCGGCATAAAAACCGCGGGCAAAACGTTCCCAGTTTGTAGATCCTGTCGCATGCACGAAAACCAAGTTGACATCCGGCGCTTTCGCTTTCTCCCAGGCGCTGATGTTCGGGGCAGCGTCTGAGCAGTGTGGGCAGGCGTAGCTGAATACTTCGGCGACTTCGATTTTGCCCTTTACCGGTTCATAAACGGGTTGTGGGGTTGCGAGCACAAAGTAGTCGATGTTCAAGCGCGGTGGCGCCGGAATTTGCGCTACAAGCGCCATCGGTAAAAGCAGCATGCCCGCAGCAACTACACCACGCAAAATTACATTCATTACAAAACTCTCCTGAGCTAATTCAAAACCAAACTGGGCGATCGATTATTTCGAAACGCCTGTCTTTTGCTTTGCATTTTTTATCGAGGCGCGTTCTTTGGCAATAATAAAATCCATCGTCTTGATCATGCCTTCAAAGCCTCGATCTTGTGTGGCGTTGAGTCTGTATTTGCCGGCAATTATCACAGTGGGGGTGCTGAAGGCACCGGTACGCATCGTGAATTGTTTGGACTTTTCTGCGTTATCGTTAACTTGTTTGCTGATCATCAAGTCGAGAAATGCTTTCTTGTCGACGCCGAAGCCGGCATAGAAATTGGCAATCTCGTCCATGGAGGCATTAGGCGACAGTTTTTGTTCTACGAAAATTGCGTTGAAAAGTGCTTCGTGCGTACGGGCCTGTATTTTCTTGGCTTCGGCGGCATAAAAGCCGTGTGCGAAGCGTTCCCAAGAACCCTGTCCGACCGAAGGGACGTAATTGAACGTAACGTCCGCGGGAAGTTTTTTCTTCCAGGCACTGATGAAACTTTGAAAATGGGCGCAATGCGGGCAGGCGTAGCTGAAAACTTCAACTACTTCAATTTTACCTTTCGGATTAGTGTAAGTAGGTTGCTGCGCCTGAAGTATTTCGTAGTCGGTACCTTCGCGCGGCATGCTCGGCGACATTGGCTGCGCAATGGCAGCGATAGGTAACAATAAGGACAGGGTTATCATCAGACCACGCAACATGGAACTCTCCCGAATAAAGAAACTTGCGGCACTGTGCAGACTGCCCCTATAACCGAAGCTGAAAGGCACTAAATTAGCTGGGGAACTTTTCTATTTGGCGGCCGTGGCTTGGGCGTCGGCAGCGTCATGCAAGCCCTGCAGATAAGTCGCAAGCGCCTGTATTTCTTCATCGCTCAGGTTTTTAGCCACGGCTTTCATAACGATATTGGCTTTATCGTCTTTACCCCAGATGGTGCCAGCCTTGAATGCCGCTAATTTGGCAACGGTATAGCTCGAATGCTGACCGCCTATGGAAGGGTAGCTAGGGCCAGGGACGCCGCGACCGGTCGGTCCATGGCATGCAATGCAGGCAGGGGTGCCGTCAGCCTTGCCGCCGCGATAGATGCGTTCGCCGACCTGGTAGAACTTCTTGCCTTGATGTGGGCCTTCTTTGACCACCGTATCGTCGCCGATGCCTGCCAATACTTTCTGGGTCGCAAAATAAGCGCCAACATCTCGCATATCCTGCGCATTCAAGCCGGCGGCCATGCCCATCATGATCGGATTTTCACGGCCACCATTCTGGAATAGCGCGAGATGGCGGGCGATATAAAGTTCGTGCTGGCCCGCCAGTTTTGGGTATTGCGGATCCGCCGAATTACCATCGGCGCCATGACAGGCTGCGCAGGAACCCGATTTGGTTTGGCCACGAGTTGCATCACCAGCAGTGGCAGGTTTGTTGTCAACCAAGGCGACGACCGGTGCAGGGGCTGCTTCGGCGACAGGTTTGACAGCCGCCAATTGTTGCGCAGCTATAGCGCCAGTAAAGAAGACAGCAGCAACCACACCAATAAGGGGGGAGAACTTCATGGAAAGGCTCCGAACAAAGATTTTAAGGGCCGCAAGCAGAGCGACTAAGGCGCTAATTATCCCAGTCTGCGTGGGGAATGGTCAATGTAAAGCTAGGATTCCATCTCCTTCGCGTAAACTAGCGCCATGAAGAACCCACTTGCCCGTGCCGAATACCGGCTAGCCGCCCACCTACCAAGCCAATTGCCAACCGATGCTGGCTTTGAAGTGGCCTTCGCCGGACGCTCCAATGCCGGTAAATCCAGTGCCTTGAACACCATATGCAACCAGAACAGTCTGGCGCGCACTTCGAAAACCCCCGGACGCACCCAGCAATTGGTGTATTTCCAGGTCGCGACGGAAAAGCATCTGGTCGATTTGCCAGGCTATGGCTACGCCAAGGTGCCGGAAAACCTGCGTATTCACTGGCAAGAATTCATCAACGAGTTTTTTCATACGCGTCAGGCATTGGCCGGCTTGATCGTGGTGATGGATATTCGCCACCCGATGCGCGAATTCGACATCGGCATGCTGAGCTATGCATTTCGCCGCGCTTTGCCAGCGCATATTTTATTGACCAAGGCCGATAAAATCGGTCGTGGCGAGCAAACCAAAACCATCCGCGAAGTAAAAGCAAAACTCGCAGGTACTGCCAGCGTGCAATTGTTCTCATCGGAAACCAAATTGGGTGTGGATGAAGCGCGTGGCGTGGTGGCGAATTGGCTGCAAATTGGCGTACAGACTGCCTGAAACACGACATCGGAATCGAAATGACTAGCCTGTGGAAACAACTTGTTATTGTTTTTCTGCTCATATTGGCTGCACCTGACCTGTTGCTTGCCGACCAGGCAACAAGTGATGAAAAAACCACAGTCGATACTGAGAAGGTCCAGCGTGAAAAGTTGATGCAGGCGAAAAACCTGATTGCATCCCGCAATTCAACCGAAGCAATTTCGCTCATCGATCAAACCTTGGAATACTACCGCACCATTTATCCGGACGGAAAAACCCGTTGGTATGTGGCGAGAACACCTGAAGAAACGTTTTACTATATGACGAGTTCCGCGATTTTGCCGGACTCGACATCGGACAAAAAGGATGCCGCAACTTTATATGTCGCCTGGGCTGAAGCCTATTTCCTAAAGGGATATGCCTATGTCGAGCTTGGGCAGATAAATGAAGCAAAAGCGGCGCTCGAGCAAGCGCTGTATTTAACGCCGCAAAATGCCAACTATATGATTGAGCTGGCTGAGGTCTCTAAGTTGGAGCGTGATTGGGGTGAGGCATATCGGCTGTACACGCAGGCTGAGGAAGCCACGCGATTCTCGCCACTTGATGAAAAAGCATCGGATCTGTCGCATGCAAAACGCGGCCAGGCGTTTGTATTCATTGAACAGGGCAAGCTCAATGAAGCCGAAAAAATACTGAAGCAATGCCT
>JBDTTC010000205.1:0-3740 GCA_039930825.1 Arenimonas sp. | reverse complement strand
GGCGACACGCGCCTGCGCCGAATCGAGACGGCTTTTTTGTCCTTGCAGGGAACCAGCTAACTCAGAAACACTGCGGTGGTTCAAATACAAGCTGCGCTGAGCGTCTTCGCGCAGCTGTTCGGCTTCCAGTAATTTGTCGCGCATCGATGTCAGCGCTTCATTGGTGAGCTGTTCTTTTTTTGCCAGATTTTCGATATCGCTGCGCAATTGCTTGATTTCGTTTTCGCGCGCGAGCGAACCTTGTTGCGCTTCACCGCTGCGGGTTACGCGTACCCAACCTTGCCCTAACCACTCTCCGCTTTGGGTAATCACTGCTTGGCCGTCTTGCAGTGATGACAACATGCGTTTCGCTGTGTCGGCATTTTCAGCCACCACAATATTAGCAAGTAAGCGTTTTACCGCAGCCGGGCCCTGCACTTTTGCAGCCAGAGAATTAGGTGCGACGGCATCATTATTTTGCTCGGCTGAAATAAGGGCAACACGACCTTGCGACAGACTCGACAAGGCTTCGAGCCATTGATCAGGTGAATCAACGGTCACGGCTTCCAGCAAACTGCCAAGCACGGTTTCAACAGCGGTTTCCCAGCCGGCTTCAACGGTCAATGCTTCGCCGAGACGAGTGTTGCCATGGATATCTTGTGCCTTCAGCCAATCGAGCGCGATATTTTTTTCCTGACCCAAGGCAGCATGTTGCAATGCTTCGAGCGATGCCAAACGTCCACGCGCCGTTTGAATTTGCTTGCGTGTTTCCGACAATTCATTCTGACCTGCACGTTGCTGTTCCTGCAATGTCTGTAAATTGGCTTTACGGGTTTCCAGCTGCTCCGATAATTCATCGAGACTGGCTTTCTTGGTGTCGTGCTCGGCACTCATCGTTGCCAGCGCCGATACGATGGCATCGGTATCTAAACCAACGCGTTCAGTCGAAAGAATTTCATTGCGCTTTGCTGCATCGAGCGTCTGCTTTTCCAAATATTCAATTTTGGTGCGTTCAACATCGGCCCAACGTGCGGCCTCGGAATGGTTGCGAGCGTAGGCATCCCAACGAGTTTGCCAATCCTGCAGGGCCTGTTCGGCATTGCGGAGTGCTTCCTGACGACCGGCATCTTCGTCCTGCAAAGTCGCCAGTTGTGGCTCGGCTTCAGCAGTCGCGATTTGAAGCTCACTCATTTGTGCTTCATCGCCGGTAATGTGCTCACCAAGTTGCGAGAATGCAGTCTGGGCTTCAATTTTCGCAGTCGCCAGCCGTTGCGTGAGTTCATGTTGATGCTGGATTTGCTGCTCGATCCGCGCCAATTCACCACTGACTCGATAACCCTCTGCCTGGACTTTACCCAGCTTTTCGCTGGCTTCTGTATGTTGACTGCGGCAGGTTTCAATTTCTGCTTCCGCACTGCGTTGGGCAGCAAGAATTTCCTGCAGTTTCACCTCATCTGTCGTCAACGACTCACGTAACGCACTGGATTCGGTATCAAGACGACGATATTCAAGCGCTTTTACCTGTGCATCTTTTTCACGGCGATCCACTTGCAAGGTTTGATATTGCTCAGCGGCGCGCGATTGGCGTTTCAAATGTTCCAACTGCTTGTCGATTTCTTCACGCAAATCATTCAAACGATCCAGATTTTCGCGGGTCGATTTGATACGCGATTCAGTTTCCTTCCGGCGTTCCTTGTATTTCGAAATACCGGCGGCTTCTTCCAGATAAACACGCAAATCTTCCGGCTTGGCTTCAATGATCTGGCTGATCATTCCCTGCTCGATAATCGAATAACTGCGAGCACCAAGACCGGTACCTAAAAACAGATCCGTGATATCGCGCCGACGGCAGCGTGCACCATTTAGATAATAATTAGATTGACCATCACGACTCACACTGCGCTTGACCGATATCTCGGCATAACGGGCATATTCGCCACCTACGGTGCCTTCCGAGTTATCGAAAATCAATTCAACGATAGCCTGGCTAACCGGCTTACGGGTTGATGAGCCGGAGAAAATCACGTCTGTCAGCGAATCACCACGTAAACGGCTGGCGGAGCTTTCGCCCATCACCCAGCGAATGGCATCGATAATATTGGACTTGCCGCAGCCATTGGGCCCCACCACACCCGTCATATTGGTGGGGAGATGCATAACAGTTGGGTCAACGAAGGATTTGAAGCCGGAAAGCTTGATGGTGGAAAGGCGCATTTTTTTGAATACTTATTCTGATTTGTCCGACACAAAGCCGGCACTGGGGCAAGCCCCAGCAAGTAAATAAAGAACCGCAATATCAATAGCTTATGACAAAAAGCTCATGCGAACTAATAGCTATGTCGCGGCAACCGGATACGAGTATAACAGCGTCAAAGCCGAGTATCAGGGCTTTGTGAAGGCTAAATTTCGTCTGGCGTTAAGGCCTTGATTGATAAGGCATGGATATCGGTTTCCATCAAATTCCCGACGGCCGCGAATACGAGGCGATGACGGGCAAGCGGCAGCTTTCCCTTGAAAGTATCGCTAACGATTTGGACATCAAAATGACCGCGGCCATCGCGTGCACCGGCATGTCCGGCATGGCGATGACTTTGATCGATAATTTCGAGACTTGCCGGGCTCAATGAAGCTTCGATCGCCAAGCGAATTTTTTCAACCCGATCACTCACGGCAGCACGAACTTGAATGGCCTGACTTCCACTTTGGCGTAAACGCCAGCTTCAAGATACGGATCTTCAAGTGCCCAGGCTTGCGCCTGCTGGAGATTTTCAAACGAAGCAATGATTGCACTGCCGGTAAATCCAGCCTGTCCTGGATTCTCCGAATCAATTGCAGGCAATGGTCCGGCTATTTTCAAACGTCCGGCATTCACCAAAGCCTGCAAACGGGCAAGGTGGGCAGGTCTTGCAGCAATGCGATTTTCCAGCGAGTTTTCAACATCGGTGCCGATAATCAAATACCACATGGCGATTTTCCTGTAGTTTCAGTGCAGTAGCCGGTAGAAAAAATTTATAGCCGCAAATCATTTTGTCGCTTCTATTGTTACATGCTAATGCCCTTTACTGCAGACGCAGACAGGAATTCGCAAGCGAAAAAATGGCAAGCCTCTTATTTGGGCAATACTGCATAGAGATGCACTTGATTTAATAAAGATTGCACCTTAGGTACGACTCATTAATCTGGCGTCGCCGCTCGAAGCCGAATTTAGAGCTTTGACCCAAAAAAAACAGTGATCCCATACTTCGCAGCAGGAAATCAACCCAGCAAAAACCATCGATTTCGGGCATAATAACAACGTTCAAACGCGAGCTTTCCGTTTGATTTCAGCCAAACACTTCAGCCATCCCTTTCAGGAGCCTTTCATGTCCGACTCCTTCGCCACACGCGATCAACTCAGCGTCAATGGCAAGTCTTACACTATTTATTCGTTGGCGAAATTAGGTCAAAAATATAATCTGGCCCGCCTGCCCTATTCCATAAAAATTCTGGTTGAAAACCTGCTTCGCTGCGAAGATGGCGTTTCGGTGACTAAAGAATCCATCGAAGCCATAGCCCAATGGGACGCAAAGAAAGAACCGGATACCGAAATTGCCTTCATGCCGGCTCGAGTTGTACTGCAGGATTTTACCGGTGTTCCTTGCGTGGTAGATCTGGCCGCAATGCGCGACGCAGTGGTAAAACTCGGCGGTTCGGCATCGAACATTAATCCGCTGATTCCTTCTGAACTGGTTATCGACCATTCGGTACAAGTGGATTCCTTT
>JBDTTC010000204.1:0-17431 GCA_039930825.1 Arenimonas sp. | reverse complement strand
ACACTTGGCCGGCAACGCATTTCTCACATTCGCGAAGAATTGCGTACCTATGATCGGCAACGCGAAAAACTAAATATCAAACCGGGCCGTTAATTCATGGCTTCATCGGAGCGAATACTTCAATTAAGAAAGTTAATTGAAGATGCGAACTATCAGTACCATGTTCTGGATGAGCCGCAAATTCCCGATCTTGAATATGACTTGCTGCTTCGTGAGCTTGAAGCGCTGGAAAAACAGCATCCTGAACTTGCCATGGCAAACTCCCCAAGCCAACGGGTGGGCGCGGCGCCTCTGCGTGAATTCGCGCAGGTACAGCATGAAGTTCCAATGTTATCGTTGAACAATGCTTTTAGCGACGACGAAATTTTTGATTTCGTAAAACGAATAAACGATATCCTGAATATCGAAACGCCTTCATTTTCGGTCGAACCTAAGCTCGATGGCTTAGCGATAAGTCTCCGTTACGAGAAGGGTGTCTTCGTGCAAGGTGCAACACGCGGTGACGGCGCGACGGGTGAAGATGTTACGGTAAACCTCCGCACCATCAAGGCCATTCCTCTGCATTTGCGAGGCACTGCGCCGGAAGTGCTGGAAGTTCGTGGCGAAGTTTTCATGCCGCGTGCAGAGTTCGAAGCATTCAATGAACGTGCACGTGAACGTGGCGAGAAAACTCTGGCTAATCCACGCAATGGCGCGGCGGGTTCCCTTCGGCAACTCGACTCAAAAATTACTGCATCAAGACCTTTGAGTTTTTATGCTTACGGCTTGGGTAAAACCAGTGGCTGGTCTCTACCCGAGACACATTCGGAAATGTTGCAGGCGCTTAAGTCTTTTGGCTTGCCGATAAGCCCGGAAGTTTCGACCGCAAAAGGTGCCAACGGATTGCTGTCATATTTCAGGAATATCGGCGAGCAACGCGACAAGCTTCCTTACGATATTGATGGTGTTGTGTATAAACTTGATAAATACGATCAGCAAAATGCGATGGGGTTCGTTTCCCGTGCCCCGCGCTGGGCAATCGCGCATAAATTCCCGGCGCAGGAACAGCTCACGACAATTGATGCGATTGACTTGCAGGTTGGTCGAACCGGTGCAATTACGCCCGTCGCACGTTTGAAAGCGGTAAATGTTGCCGGCGTGGTGGTAACTAATGCGACTTTGCATAATGCAGACCAGATTGCACGCCTCGATGTACGGGTTGGCGATACTGTGATTGTTCGCCGCGCAGGCGATGTGATTCCCGAAGTCGTCAGCGTGATGATGGATAAGCGTCCACTACAAGCTAATGGCGAACCACTGCATTTACCGTTTAGCTTTCCGGCGCTATGTCCAGTGTGTGGTTCCGATGCCGTTCGCGAAGAAGGCGAGGCGGTCTTGCGTTGCACCGGTGGCTTGTTTTGTCAGGCGCAGCGTACGCAGGCAGTTATTCATTTTGCGTCGCGTCGAGCGATGGACATTGATGGTTTGGGTGATCGAATTATTGAAGCACTGGTGGATTTCGGATATTTAAAATCGGTCGCCGATTTGTATTCCTTAACGCTGGAAGATTTGCTTGAAATGAAACGCCGCAGCGATGAGCGTGACGGTAATACGCCGGAAACCGTGAAGCAGGGTAAGGTAGCGACCAAATGGGCCGAAAATATTTTGACGGCAATCGCCAAGAGCAAAAATACGGCGCTTGAACGTTTGCTGTTTGCATTGGGTATTCGTGATGTTGGCGAATCGACCGCTAAAACCTTGGCGAAATTTTTCGGTGCACTCGATCCGGTGATGGCTGCGGACTCGGATACCTTGATGCAGGTGCCTGACGTTGGGCCGGTAGTCGCCAAGCGCATCGTCAATTTTTTTCATGAACATCATAATCGCGAAGTGATTACTGGATTGCGAGCCAGAGGTGTTGTTTGGTCGGAAAGTGCGCCACAGCGCAGCGCCGAAGGGCCATTGGTGGGCAAAACAATCGTGCTGACCGGTGGGTTGAGCAGCATGTCGCGCGATGAAGCTGGCGATAAGCTAGAGGCTCTTGGGGCTAAGGTAGCCGGCAGCGTTTCCAAGAAAACGAGTATAGTAATTGCGGGTGAAGCTGCTGGTTCCAAGCTGGAAAAAGCGAAAGAATTGGGTGTGGAAATCTGGGATGAAAACCAATTGATCGATTTTCTTTCGAAGCAAGCTTGAGTCTTCATTTGCTATGGTTAGTGGAACAGGAGAACGCGTCATGAAAGACTGGAAACCCACCGCTAATCTAAAAGCACTTCGTGTGCGCGCTGAACTGATGGCGATGATTCGCCAGTTCTTTACTGATCGAAACGTGCTCGAAGTCGAAACCCCGATTCTGTCGCAAGCGGGTAATACCGATGCGAACATCGAAAGCTTCCAGCTGCAATTTAATGGTCACAAGTCGGCAGGTTCGGGTCTGCGTTGGCTTCGTACTTCACCGGAATTCGCGCTGAAACGTATGGTGGCGGCGGGTGTTGGTGATTGCTACGAGCTAGGCCGTGTGTTTCGTAATGGCGAATCGGGTAAACGCCACAATCCGGAATTTACTATGCTGGAATGGTATCGGGTGGGTTGGAACCATAATCAATTAATGGATGAAACCGCTGAGTTGGTTCGCGCTGCAATGCATTTGGCAGGCAAAAAGGCGACCGTTCGCGATATTAGTTTTCGACAGTTGTATCAGGATAAATTCGGCTTTGATCCACTCACCGTGGACGAGTCGGAATTGCGTGGTCCGCTGGCCGTTTACGATATTGATCCTACCGGACTAACGCGCGACGACTGGCTGGATTTGCTAATGACGCATTTGATTCAACCCAGTATTCCTAACAATAGAATCCTGATGGTGTATGACTATCCCGCTAGCCAATGTGCATTGGCAAAATTGCGACCCGATGATGTTACCGTCGCCGAGCGTTTCGAAGTGTATGTAGGATCTTCGGAAGTAGCGAACGGTTATCACGAGTTAACCGATGCTACCGAGCAGCGCGAGCGTTTCGGCAAGGATCTGGCAAAACGCCAGAAACGTGCACAGATACAAGCGCCGGTTGACGAACGTTTACTGGCAGCACTGCCTAAAATGCCAAGCTGTGCCGGTGTCGCGCTCGGCGTTGATCGTTTAATGATGGCTATGATGGGCAGCGACCGAATTCAGGATGTGATCGCATTCCCGTTTGATCGTGCCTGATTACTCGGCCGATACTTTCTCGGCGATTAGCTTTTCCGCAATGGCATAGCGATCGCGACCGGTTCGTTTGGCCTGATACAAAGCGCTGTCAGAAGCACCGATTAATTGATCCGGCTCGTTGCTATGGTCCGGGAAAACCGCAATACCAATAGAAGTAGTGATTTGCGGCAACATTTGGCCGTCGTGCATAACTTCAAGTTTGCGGGTGGCTTCAAGCAATTCCGTTGCACGTAGTACAGCGATTTCCGCATCCATTTCCGGCATGATCAGGATGAACTCTTCTCCTCCCAATCGGCATGCAATGTCCTCATTGCGCACTCTGCCTTGCAACATTCTGGCGAATCCAACCAGTAGTGAATCGCCGGCTTGATGGCCCAATGTGTCGTTGAAAATCTTGAAGTGATCAAGATCTAACACCATCACCGATAACGGAAGTTTGCGACGTCGGCAACGTGCCATTTCACGTCCAAGCGATTCAGTTAGATAGCGTCGATTGAACAGACCTGTTAATGGATCGCGAACAGAAAGATCACGCAAATGCTGTCTTAATTTCAAGTTTGCCAATGCAAGCGCCAGCTGTTCGGCAGCAGCAATAGCAACCGATAATTTCGGAAACGAACCATGGCCTGACGTACTCAGGTAAAGCCAGCCAAGTGATTCCCCCTGGGCCGTGAGTGGTATGCAGGCAGAACTGAGTACGTCCAAGCCTTCGGGTAATTCGATGTGGGCACAGGCACTGCCGGGGGCGTCGCTATGACTTAGATGTACGCGTTTACGTTGCAATGCCCAGCAATCTCGGTGGTGCGCCTGCATTTTGGTATTGCCAACATGAATTCCCCACAGATGGGTGGCTTCTGCCAGGCCTTCCCCATCGATCAGGGGATAAATAGTGCCGGCGCTACCCGGCAAAAGCACGGCGAGTAATTGCTGGCTAACCTGCAGAATTTCTGCCAGATCGGTACAGCCATGCAACAAATTACCGTAGCGGCCAAGCTGGCTAAGTTCACGTGCCATGACTTCGCGTTCTTCGCTAAGGCTTTCGATCTGGACCTTTGCTGTGGCCATTTGTTTTTCGTGGTCACGTTGTGCGCTCGAGAACTTTGAAAATAGCCAGAATAAGTAGGCAATCAATGCAATCGATATTGAAGCCAGTAACCAATGCCAAATGGCATCAAGATTGATAGCAGCCATCATCGTCACGCAGCCGAAAAGGACTGCCGAAGCAAACCAGAAATGGGGTCGGAATGATGACGCGGTGGGTATGTTGTCGCTCATATCGATACCTTAGAACGAAAGAGGGGATCAAGACAATCTAGAGCGTCACAATTAATGCAAGGTATAAGGCCTACGCTGCTTGTTTATTCATTAGGTCCACAATTTATCACCCCTTAAGCTTGCAAATTGCTACTTAGAAAATAAAGCGTGGCTTCATCCTAAGTCGCCATTAAGCTTTGCCTATGATTAAAAGCATGCACTCAACTTCAAATCACTGGCGGCAAGCGCTCGTGCTCATTCTTGTTATTGGTTCTCTGGCTATCTTGATGATGCATGCTCCGATCAAGCAGGACCTGTCGTATCACCAATTTGTCGATGTGCGGACAATGTTCGGTATTCCCAATTTCTATAATGTGATATCGAATTTCCCGTTTCTGCTGGTGGGCATCGTCGGTAGCATTTTTTGTCAGAGAAAAATGACCGGCACGTCTAAAATGGCCTGGCTGATTTTCTATATTGGCATAGGGTTGGTAGCGCTTGGTTCGACTTACTATCATTTGGAACCGGGCAACCAACGTTTGTTGTGGGACAGGTTGCCTATGGCTGTCGGCTTCATGGGCCTGTTCGCTGCCTTGCTGGGTGAATTGATAGCGCCAGCATTGACTCGATACTTATTGTTTCCCTTGATACTTGTGGGTATCGGCAGTGTGCTGGTCTGGCATTTCTACAATGATCTCAGGCTCTATGTCTGGGTACAGTTCATGCCCTTGTTGGTAATCCCCGCATTGCTGATTCTGTATCACAAACCTTATTCACATTCGTATTTACTGGTGCTGGCCTTGGGGTTTTATGTGGCGGCTAAATTGCTCGAAGTGTTCGACACACAGGTTTTTTCATTTTTTCAGTATGAAATGGCTGGTCACGCAATCAAACATTTGTTCGCGGCTATGGGTGCTGCGATGATTTTATGGATGTTGCGGGTTAGAAAGCGGCTTGATTGAATTGCTTGGAACGCTTTCGAATCTGCAAATTTCACCGTAGCATTCGAATCATTGTGTTCGTAGGACCCATGTTGTATATCTGGTCAATATTCAAAAAATCGGATGGTTCCAATGCATATGCGGACCGGGTTTTTCTTGATGATGGTATTGGCATCTTTACCGCTGTCGGCAGGCGAGAAACAGGCATCTGGCTTGCTTGATCCGGATATCAGTTATGTTGTTTCCGGTTACGGCGAAGCTAGTGGACAGTTCCGGGTGGTGGTAATGAACGTGGGCTGGGAACATGTTAGTTCAAGGCTTCGCTTGGAATGGTTGGCAGAGGGGCCAGCACAAACCTGGATTGTGCAAAAAAGTGTCGCGGTCGCTGAATTCGACGGCCGAATGTTATCGATTGGAGTGCCGGTCTGGGTGCCCGAGCAGTCACAAATTATTATCAACGCGACTCATACCTATTCGTCGGAAGAATACAAATTTACGCTGACGCCCTTGGCTTCGGGGCAATATGAGTTGAAGTCAGAATAGACGGCGCTCAATATTTTTTCTTAGCTAGTTTTTTTTGCCGCTTTACTGGCGACTTTTTTAACGGTGATTTTTTTGACGCCTTTTGCCCTTGACGCCTTCTTAGGCTCGCTGAGTTTGGGGCCCGCGTTCATTGCTGCAACGGCGGCACGCTTGCCCCAGGCCGTTGCAAATTTAAGGGGCGGCAAGGCCAGTGACAAAGCTTCGGCACTCCAGCTTTTCAGCGTGCTGGGTGCCATCTGCAAGGCATCAGCCAGCGGGGCGGGTAACCAATCAGCACCGGCTTTTCGCAAGCGGCAAACGGAATCGGCATAGCGACCGGCCGCCCAGGTAGCGGCAATAGCTTTCGAGCAAGCGGTGACCAAGGGTTCCAATGGCGTGTATCGCATTAATGGAATCACGAATGGTTTAGGCAGCCAGGCTTTCAAGACTGCATACAAACCTTCTTGCGTGGCGAGTGGCGTCAGCACACTTTGGGTTTGTGCCACCGCCAGAATTCCTTCGATTTCCCAGCCTGCCGGTTTGAGTCGATAGCGCGAATAAATTTCTTTCACCAGCAAACGTTGGATGCGTTCAGGGGCATCACCGCGGGCTGCGCGAGAGATAGGTGCCGGCAAAAAAGGTTTAAGCAAGGGCAAGCGTTCGACTGCAACTTGCAAGGCTGCCGCTGCACCGGCTTTCACGCAGGAAGTATGTAGCAGCGTTTCAATGCCGGTATCTGGCAGTTCGCCAGTCGGCTTTTTCAGGCTTTTTTCTTTGCTCATTCGCGAAGCATAACCCGAGCTAGTAAACTTGGGGCATACGCATCAAGGAATGAATATGGATTTTGACCGTTACGACCGTATTCGGCCGATTCGCTGGCAAGGCGATCGCCTGAGTTTGCTGGATCAACGTTATTTGCCGTTCGATGTCGGCTATCTTGATTGCAATCATAGCGAGGCAGTCTGCCAAGCCATTCGCGATTTGGTCGTACGTGGTGCGCCCGCGATCGGTATTGCCGCTGCCTGGGGCGTCGTGCTGGCCGGTCAAAAGATTTCTGCGCTGAATGGTGCCGAGGCTCTTCAAAAGCTGGATTCGTCGCTGAATGAACTGAATGCGTCGCGACCCACTGCAGTCAATTTGATGTGGGCTATTCACCGTATGCGTACCGTACTGAAAACGGCCGGTACTAACTGGCAGGAAGTTCTGGAGCAGGAGGCGCGAGCTATTGAAGTCGAAGACTTGGCTGCCAATCGTCATATGGGTGTACTGGGAGCCAATTTAATCGAGTCTGGGTCGGGAGTGCTGACCCATTGCAATACCGGCTCGCTGGCGACGGCGGGTTTCGGTACGGCGCTTGGCGTCATTCGTGCAGGGGTTGCGATGGGTAAAATCGCAAAGGTATTCGCGAGCGAAACCAGGCCTTGGCTTCAAGGCGCCCGTTTGACCGTATGGGAGCTTTTGCAGGATGGAATATCAGCCACCCTTATTGCCGATGGAGCGGGTGCCCACCTGATGAAAACCGGTGCGGTGCAATGGCTTGTCGTGGGTGCCGACCGGATCTGTGCCAATGGCGATACTGCCAATAAAATCGGTACTTATCACCATGCTATTGCAGCGAAATACCATGGTGTAAAAGTGATGGTCGTTGCCCCAAGCTCTACCGTAGATATGCAAACCGCTAGCGGAGAGTTGATTCATATCGAAGAGCGTGATCCGTCCGAATTGCTGTCCAGTAACGGTAAACGCACAGTTGCCGAGGGAGTTCAGGCTTTCAATCCGGTATTCGATGTAACACCGGCCGATTTAATCGATGCCATTGTGACCGAAAAAGGCGTTATCGAACGCCCGAATTTGCAAAAAATGACCGATGTTTTTTCGGCAAAGTCAAGCGCTTGAGAGGCTTCTGATTAAAGCGTTTTTTCGAGCCTGGGTCCAACCCAAAAATTGCGAAATCGGGTATAATTTCCTGTCGTTTTCATAAGCGATTTTCCGGTCATTTTTCGATTGGAAACAACGCTCGTTTTTAGTCAACACGGAACCCTAAATGTCAGATCTCGCAAAAGAAATTATTCCGGTCAATCTTGAAGATGAAATGCGTCGAAGCTACCTCGATTACGCCATGAGCGTCATTGTAGGACGCGCTTTACCGGATGTTCGCGATGGTCTGAAACCCGTTCACCGCCGCGTACTTTTCGCGATGCATGAGCTCGGCGCACATAGCAACAAGCCTTATTACAAATCAGCCCGTATCGTCGGTGACGTGATCGGTAAATACCATCCCCATGGCGACACAGCTGTCTATGACACGCTGGTCCGCATGGCACAGCCGTTCTCCTTGCGCTACATGCTGGTCGATGGCCAAGGTAACTTTGGTTCCGTCGATGGCGACTCACCTGCTGCGATGCGTTACACCGAAGCACGCATGTCGCGTCTTGCACACGAGTTGATGGCCGATATCGACAAAGAAACCGTCGATTTCCAGCTGAATTACGACGAAAAAGAATACGAACCGACTGTTATGCCAACGCGGGTGCCAAACTTGTTGGTGAATGGTTCGACCGGTATTGCCGTTGGTATGGCGACCAATATTCCGCCGCACAATTTGACCGAAGTGATTAACGCCGTTGTTGCGTTAATCGATGATCCGGAATTGGGTATCGGTGATTTGATGACGCACATCCCGGGGCCGGATTTCCCGACCGCTGGCATCATCAATGGCTCGGCCGGTATTCATGCGGCTTATCACACCGGTCGTGGCCGCGTGCGTATGCGTGCCCGTGCCAGCATCGAAGTTAATGAAGATAATAATCGCGAATCGATTATCGTCACCGAATTGCCGTATCAAGTTAATAAAGCGCGCCTGATTGAAAAAATTGCCGAGCTGGTAAAAGAAAAGAAACTCGAAGGTCTGACCGAACTGCGTGATGAATCCGATAAAGACGGCATGCGGATTTACATGGAAGTTAAACGCGGCGAATCGGCCGAAGTCATTCTGAATAATTTGTATCAGCAAACCCAGATGGAATCGGTGTTTGGCATCAATATGGTGGCGCTGGTCGATGGTCGTCCGCAAATTCTGAATTTGAAACAGATTCTCGAGGCGTTTATTCGCCATCGTCGTGAAGTAGTCACGCGCCGCACGATTTATGAATTGCGCAAAGCCCGTCACCGCGCCCATATTCTGGAAGGTTTGACCGTCGCGCTGGCCAATATTGATGAAATGATCGAGTTGATTAAAACCTCGTCGAGCCCGCAAGTCGCCAAAGAACGCATGTTGGCTAAGGTCTGGGAACCTGGTCTGGTTCGTGCGCTATTGTCGGCAGCCGGTGCAAACGCTTCGCGTCCGGAAGATTTACAGGATGAATTCGGTCTGTCAGAAACCGGATATCGCTTGACCGAAGTACAGGCGAAAGAAATTCTGGAAATGCGTCTGAACCGTTTGACTGGTTTGGAGCAGGAAAAACTGACCGACGAATACAAGCTGCTGCTCGAAGTCATTCGTGCCCTGATTGAAATTCTTGAAAATCCGAATCGTTTGCTCGAAGTCATTCGTACCGAACTGGCAAATTTGAAAGAAGAATTCGGCGATGAGCGCCGCACCGAAATCCGCCCAAGCGAAGAAGACTTGGATGTGCTGGATCTAATCGTTTCGGAAGATGTTGTCGTTACGCTGTCCCATTCCGGTTATGCAAAACGTCAGCCGGTAACGGCTTATCGTGCACAAAAACGCGGCGGTAAAGGTCGTTCGGCAACTGCAGTGAAAGACGAAGATTTCATTGAACGTTTGTGGGTCGTCAACACGCACGACACCTTGCTCACCTTCACCAGTGCAGGTCGCGTGTTTTGGCTGAAGGTTTACCAGCTCCCGGATGCTGGCCCGAATTCACGTGGCCGTCCGATTATTAACTGGATTCCGTTGGAAGAAGGCGAAAAAGTACAAGCTGTTTTACCCGTACGCGAATTTACAGAAGATCAATTCGTGTTCTTTGCAACCCGCGATGGTACCGTTAAGAAAACACCCTTGACAGAATATTCGCGTCCACGCGTTAACGGCATCTGGGCGATCAGCCTCGATGAAGGCGATGGTCTGGTAGACGTTCAGCTTACGCACGGAAAATGCGACATTATGATGTTTGCTTCGAATGGTAAAGCCGTTCGCTTCGATGAATCCAGCGTTCGCTCGATGGGTCGTACAGCTACCGGTGTTCGTGGCATGAAGCTTTCGACGGGTGAGAAAGTCATGAGCCTGATTGTGGTCGAAGGCGAGGGAGATATTCTTACCGCCAGCGAAAACGGTTTCGGCAAGCGTACCGAGCAATCGGCATTCCCGAAAAAAGGTCGTGGTACGCAAGGTGTAATTGCACTGCAAACCAGTGAGCGTAATGGTCGTCTGGTCGGTGCAATTCAGTTAACGGAAGCGCATGAAATCTTGTTGATTTCAGATCAAGGCACCATGGTTCGCACTCGTGCATCCGAAGTCTCGCAAGTGGGTCGTAATACCCAGGGCGTAACATTAATGCGTGTTGCAGAGAACGAAAAATTGATTGCGGTCGAAAGTATCGAAGCATTGGAAGATACCGATGATGCGCTTGAGCTTATTCCAGGGTCGGATTTGTCACCAACAGGTGATTTACCAGAGACACCGCCATCAGCCTGAATTAACGTTGTTCTGCAGAAGGGTCTTCATTGGCCTACCTAGCTAAATCATAGGTCAAGTCGGGTCTGGAAGGCGCTCCTGCAAAAATTTTACAATCATTAAAAAAAATCCCGGTATTAGCCGGGATTTTTTGTTTGAAATGCTGGCTGAACACTGTTTTTTAAGCAACGTTTGCGTATGCTGCAACTACGTCCTCGAGGTTTCTATGCTCCTTTCAAAATCTTTACGCAATTTCACAGTTTTCATGCTTTTTTCATTTGCAGTTTCCTCTACTTTATTTGCTCAGACCATAGAACGTAGTTCGGATGCGCTACGAATTTCCAAAGCCCGTGACATGGTTTTGCCGGTAGTCGTCAGTATTCTGACGGTCCGGCAGGATTACCAGCAGGGCGAACCGGTGCTATCGGTTTCAAGCGGCAGTGGAACGGTAATTTCCGCGCAAGGTCATATCGCGACGAATGCGCACGTCACGCAAAATGGAAAATCGTTTCGAATCGTGTTTTTCGACGGCCGTGAATTGCCGGCTAAGTTGATAGGAACCGACACCGCTTCAGATTTGGCCGTACTGCAAGTCATGCCGCCCGCCCCTGAGGCGTTCGCGTTTGCCAAATTCGCCGAGAATGTCGATGACCTTACGCCGGGCGATACCGTGCTGGCCATGGGGGCGCCTTGGGGCTTGTCCAACTCGATGAGTGCCGGGGTGGTCAATAATCCACGGCGTTTACTGGTTTCATTATTCGACGATGAAGCCGACTACGAGGATCGCTTGGGAGCAGATGAACCTACCGGCAGGTACTACGCGTGGATTCAACACGATGCCGCCATTGCCCCAGGTAATTCCGGTGGACCGTTGGTTGACTTGAATGGCCGTATTGTTGGCGTGAATACGCGCGGCATGATTGTTGGTGGCGATCTGGCTTTCGCAATACCCGGCCCTGACGCCGGTGGTGTTGTTCAACGCCTAATTGCAAACGGCGAAATAAAACGCGTGGCACTAGGATTCCGTTTACGGTCTTTGAAAGGCACGCGCTATACCTCCGGCGTGCTAATCAATACTGTTGAGCGCCGTTCACAAGCTGACAAGGCCGGGCTGCAAGCGGGTGATCGCATTGTAAGTTTGAATGGCGAGGTAGTGACTGCATTACAACCTATTGATGTGCCGGCGCTGCAGCGCCGAATTGCAGAGCTGCCGATAGGAAGCCAAGTTGTACTGAAAATCGAACGCAGCGATAAATTCATCGATGTAAAGCTAAAGGCTGACGCTCAGCCGAAAGGCCGTGGTGACGATCTTGCCTCTTCGCCGTTTGGTATCTCGGTGACCGAGCTCACTGAACCTATGGGGCGCCGTCGTCAGCTTGACGATGAGGCAGGACTGTTGATCACCGGTATTCGTCCTGGTGGAGCTGCCGCCATTGCCAGGCCAAAACTGGAACCCGGTGACATTATTCGTAAAATCGACAATCAAGCCATCGGTGATATTTCAAGGCTTTCCGGTATCGTTATTCCCGCCAATTCGGAAAAATTCTACCTGTTCGAAGTTGAACGTGACGATGAAAAAATCATTTCCTTGGTGAAACCCGAGTCGAACGACAAAGTGCGGATACCTTTGCCCGAATTGCCGCAGTCCTGGTCGGGCGTTGAGGTTCAGGCAATTAGTAGTTCGCTGGCAAAAGACATGAAACTGGCTTCGGCCGGTTATCGCATTACACGTCTTTATCCCGATAGTCCGTTGGCGAAAGCGGGTGCAAAAATCGGAGACTTGCTTGTGGGATTGCAGGGTCAAAAATTGAAACCTGCAAACGATGTGGCGTCCGAGCCGTTTCATCAGGCAGTTCGTGATGTCATTCCGGAAACGGAAGTGCAATTCGAGGCCATTAGAAATGCGCAGCCGCTCACGTTCAAGCTCAATTTCCTGCCATCGCCGATCAGTTCCGCTGGCCTGAGAACATTGAATCTCAGCAAGCTTCGCGTGGAAATACGCGAGCTCGGTTTTTATGACCGCGTGAACGGACATTTACCGGTTAGCCAGCAAGGAGTCATTCTGGATGGCGTCGAATCCGGCGGCCCTGCCGGCCTGGCGCATTTGCAACGTTCGGATGTCATCATTCGCTTGGGTAAAAGCAATATTGATAATGTCGAGGCTTTGCGGAAAGGCCTTGATGCGGCACTTGCAAGCAGCAGTAATGCACTGATACCGATTATCGTGATACGCGGTAGCGAGAATCGTGTTCTCTATTTGGATCCCTACTGGTTAAGTAATTAATTCAAGGAAATAGGTAATGTTCAACAAAAAAATTCTGGTAAATATTTTTATCAGCGTTCTGGTTTTAGTTTTCACCGCTAACGCGCAAGCGCAAAACATCAGCGACTACCGACCGATTTATAAATCCATGGTTGAAAAGCACGGTAACGCGATCGTTACCGTTAAATTTGTGATGGCGATTAACTCTGCCGGCAAGGAACAGCGCATCGAAGACAGGGCTCAGGCTGTGTTGGTAAGCAGTGACGGTTTATTGCTGGTACCTGACCGTGCCGTGAGTTTTGATTTCTCCGCCATGGCTGGTGGTAAGCAAGGTGAAGCGGGCATGGTCGCTAAATCAAGCGAATTCCGTGTGCGTTTGGTGGATAGCGAAGATTGGCTGGCTGCCGAT
Source organism: Arenimonas sp. (assembly GCA_039930825.1). Classification (GTDB taxonomy): domain Bacteria; phylum Pseudomonadota; class Gammaproteobacteria; order Xanthomonadales; family Xanthomonadaceae; genus Arenimonas. The sequence continues at coordinate 4,225 of JBDTTC010000204.1, read as the reverse complement.
CTTGTTACGCGCGATTCGGCTTTGGGATTGGCCTGGTTGCGAATTCGCAACTCGCCAAAAAACTTACCGTTTGTAGATTTATCATTGGGCGGCAAACCTGAGCCAGGCATGGAGTTCTTTACCTTGCTGAGAACCAATGACGAGTCTGGTTCGGTCCCCATTTGGCGTCCTGGTCTAATTATGGGCGAAACCCATGTGCCTAAATTGAGCTTTTTGGTAGATGGGTTGCCGGGTCTGGCTTTTGATACCTCCGGGAAGCCTTTGGGTTATGTAGATGTCAATTTAGCTGCGATTGGTACAGCCAGAAGCGCTATGGGGCTCGATATGGCCAATGTTAATTTGCAGCTGACACCCATCGACAAGGTGGCGTATGCCACTGCATTGGCAAGCAAATTACCGGTGGCCGCTGCGGCTAAGTAATTGCGTACTTAGTCCTAGATAGGCGTTTAACGTTTTTATAACTAAAGTTAAATAGAAGTTAAACGCCTTTTAAAGTACCCATTGGCAGCCGCTACAGTCAGCCTATACTCGCATCACTTTCAGGGAGCCCAGCATGTCTAGATATAAACGTTTTTTCAGCCGCTTACTCGCGGCTTTTTTTGTGTCTTTTTTCATGCTTTTTTGTCTGGCTGGCTGCAAGGGCGACCAAAACCAAGTGCCGAAGGTGCAAGGTAAAGATACAGCGATTGATGTACGGGAGGCAGTACTCGGTTTCGGACTAGTCTCAGCCACTCGAAGCAAGGCATCGGATGAAGTGTCGCTTGAACTTCAATTTTCGCAGCCTTTGGCAAGCGCGCAGGAATTCGACAAATACATCGTCGTAAAAAATGAAAAAAATGAAGTCGTGAAAGGTAGCTGGGTACTGGCGGATAACAACAGCAATCTGCGTTTTCCCTATGTCGATGCAAGCCAGAATTACACAGTTATTATTCGCGCCGGTTTAATGGCTGCCGATGGTAAGACCCTGGGCAAGGAAGAAGAGAGAAAAGTATTCACCGGCCCACTTGAGCCGGCGGTGGGCTTTGCATCACAGGGCAGCGTATTGCCAGCCAAGGAATCACGCGGTTTGCCCTTGGTTTCGGTCAATGTGCCAGAAGTGGATGTCGAGTTTTACCGTGTTTACGACAAGGAGGTCGCAAATTTTTTAACGGCTTATCAGCGCGGTGGGCGTCGCAGCAGCTGGGAACTCAATGAAAGCGATTATGACGAAAATCGTGGTATCAGTCGTTATGCCGAATCGGTTTATCTGAATCGTTTTATTTTAGGCGGGGCTGAAAACGAACGTCAGGTCAGTTATCTGCCGATCCAGAATATCGACGAATTACAGAAGCCCGGTCTGTATTTTGCGTTGGTAAAAAAGGTTGGCAGTTTCGCCGATAGTTATGACACCTCGGTCTTCTACGTTAGTGACATCGGGCTGCATGTACGTGCCTACAAAGATAAAATCTATGTACATACTGCTTCATTGCAAACGGGCGCAGCACTGTCCGATGTCGAAATTTCGGTGCTTGGTAAAAAAGGTGAAACAGCAGTTAAGGCCGAAACCGATTCGAACGGCGACGCTTTGATTGCTTACACCATGAAAGCGGAAGAAGCGCTTATCGCCAAACGTTCCAGCGATATTTCGGTAATGTCATTCAACCAGCCGGCATTGGATTTATCCGAATTTGCCGTGGCCGGTAGACAACAAGCCTGGTTCGACGTTTTTGCCTGGGCTGGCCGTGATTTATATCGTCCCGGTGAAACTCTTCGTTTGTCTGCTTTGATGCGTAATTACGATGGCCGCACCATTAAGTCGCAACCTTTATACCTGACTTTGCGTCAGCCCGATGGTCGCGCATTGATCGAAACAAAATTAACTGAAAAACAGCAAGGTTATTTCGAGTGGCTGCAAGCGTTACCACCAGATGCGGCAACCGGTTTGTGGAAAGTGGAGTTCCGTACAGCGCCAGGTGCGGGTGATGTGGTCGAAGGCATGGCAATACATGTCGAAGAATTTTTGCCGGAACGTATGAAGCTTGATTTGAGTAGTGCACAAGCCGTCATCAAGCCAAAAGAAGCTTTGAATTTGAAAGTGGATGGTGCCTATTTGTATGGCGCACCAGCAGATGGCAATCGTTTTACCGCTCGCATGTTTATTCTCAACGAAGAACATCCAGTCGAAAAACTCAAGGATTTCTATTTCGGCGACAGCACCATCAAGTACCCGAAAAACAACGATGATGTGATTGATGAAAAACTCGATGCAAAAGGCCAGCTGCTTAAAGCGCTCGAACTGCCGGAAGAAGTAAAAAACAACGCGCCGGTTTCCGTAATAGTGCAAGGCAGTATTTATGAAACGGGTGGCCGCACGGTTAGCCGCTCGCTTAAACGCACTTTGTGGCCTGCGGAAAGCCTTATTGGCGTAAGGCCCTTATTCGATGCCGCCGATGGTGCAGATTCCGAAAATACCGCAAGTTTTGAATTGGTTCGTAGTAATCTTGCCGGCCAATTTTCCGCTGCTCCTTTTACAGTGAATCTTGTGCGTGAAATTCGCGATTATCACTGGAATTATTCTGGTAGTGGCGGCTGGGGTTACGATTTCACTTCGCGTTTTCAAACCGTGCAAACACTCAATAGCCAAACCTTGGTGAATGGCCGGGCGAAAGTTTCGGTAGATGTGGAGTGGGGTGATTATCGTTTGGAAGTTACCGATAAACAAACCGGTTTGATTACGCGTTATCCATTTTACGCCGGCTGGCGGTGGGATGATCAGAACCGCGGTCTTGATGCACGTCCCGACAAAGTCAAAGTGGCGCTTGATAAAACCGCCTATAAAGTTGGCGACAAGTTGAAGGTGACAATCACGCCGCCGCATGAAGGTCCCGGCGTACTGATTGTAGAAAGCGATCATTTGATCCATACACAGCCGATTGATGCAAAACCGGGTGCCAGCTTCGAGGTTGCAGTGACGCAAGAATGGCAGCGTCATGACGTCTACATCACGGCGCTAGTTTTCCGTGGCGGCTCGGCAAAAGAAAAAATTACCCCAGCACGTGCTATCGGCGTAGTGCATGTTCCGATGCAAAGTGCGAATCGTGAAGTTGCGGTTACGGTCACTGCGCCTTCACAAACCAAGCCGGAGCAGCCATTACCCGTGACAGTCAAGGCGCCCGCACTGGCAGGGAAGAAAGCTTGGGTTACTGTATCTGCAGTTGACGTGGGTATTTTGAATATTACCCAATTCCCAGTGCCGGATGCTGCTGCCCATTTCTTTGCGCAGCGCCGCTTTGGTGTTGAAACTTACGACATATATGGTCGCGTGATTGAAAGCTACGAAGGCAATACCGCGAAGTTAAAGTTCGGTGGTGATATGGCATTGGATGCGTTGCCGCAGGCACGGCGTCCAACTGCGAAAGTGCAGACTGTCGATTTATATTCGGGCCTAGTCAGTTTGAATCAACGTGGTGAAGCACTGATAAATCTTCCGGTACCCGACTTTAATGGTGCTTTACGCGTTTCCGCATTGGTGTTTACTGCCGATCAATACGGCAAAGCGGAGAGTGAAAGTATTATCCGCGCACCGGTATTGGCGGAAATTAGTGGCCCGCGTGCATTAGCTGCCGGTGACCGCAGCACTATGACAATCGATGTACAGAATTTCACCGGCAAAACCGGCACCTTCAGCGTCAATGTAGATGCCAGTGGTCCGATACAAATTGAGGGCGGCACGAAAAAAATCACCTTGACCCCTGAAGCCAAGAATACCTTGAGATTCCCGTTAACCGGCGGTCAGGGTAGTGGCGTTGGTAAAATCACTTTAAAAGTTGATGGCGGTGGCCATCAGGTTAATCGGACATTTGAAGTGCCCGTGCGCCCGGCTTGGGGCACTGTGGTTAGTTCAACAATACAATCATTGAAACCGGGCGAAGGGATTAGCATCAACTCGGGAATGAGTGATCATTTGATGCCCGATACCGTCAATGCACGACTTACCTTGAGTTCAATGCCGCCGATTCCATTTTCACAGGCATTGAGTGATTTATTGGAATACCCGTATGGTTGTGCCGAGCAAACCACCACGCGTGGCTATGCAGCGCTATTGCTCGATCCACAAACCGCAGCACGTTTGGGTGTGAAGGGTATTACTGCGCAAGAACGCAAATTGCGAATGGAATTTGCAATCAGTCGCTTGTCATCCATGCAATTAAGTAGCGGTCATTTTTCATATTGGGGCGGTGGCTCG
>JBDTTC010000203.1:0-3376 GCA_039930825.1 Arenimonas sp. | reverse complement strand
CTGAAGGCGCTCCTACGAAATCACTTTGCATCGAGTGCCTGAAGACTTCGCATAATTGGATATTTATTAAATTCCTTATCCCATGCACTATGCAGTTTATAAAAATATTGCAATCTAGCTTGCGGATCTTTTGCAAAATCAGCATCTTCGGCAACTTTCTTTTTAAATGCCGCTTCAAGCGCAGGATCTTTCGCCAGCATGTCACGCGCTACTTCTTCGGCAACGTAATCTTCCATGTATTCTTTTTGCTCGAAGGCGTTGTTGAAGACACCCCAAGCCAATAACGAATCGGGAGCCTTGGCTTCTAACAGTGCCATGACAAGTTTCGACTTTGACTGATTCAAAGACACATACAAGCTACCAGCTTTGATATCGCTTTTTTCAGGGCTCCATTGACCGGTCACCGTCAGGCGTTGGTGGCTTTCTACAGATTGTGCCGATTGTTTTGCAGTGTCGGCACGGAAGGATTCCAGTTTTGCGTTGGGCATCGCTTTTTGTATCACCGAATATGCAATTGCGTGTTGCTTGAGTTTTTGCGAAATGATTGCGGCGAAGGCGGGCGGTACGATATAAGCGGCTGGCATGATTTCGCTTTGACCAACGATGATGTCGTCATGCAACGGTAGTTTCCACACTTGCGGTTTGGTTTCATCGTAATGGGTCATTAGCTGGCCCGACACCTCCGACATAGTTCTGGTGTATTCATAGCCAAGAAAATCAATCGTGCGTACTTTATCGCTTACCGTGTAATCGAGCGCCTCTTTTTGACCCACTTTATTTTGCGAACGGATGTCGGCCTGTTCTGCGGCATTTTGCCATGCTTTGCCATGCTCGGCGTTCAAACGCAGCATGGAATCAATGGTGTTTCGCGTGATACGCACACGCGTCGGATAATCTTTCCAGGAATGGGTTTCAACAAGAATGCCGAAACGATTGCGCAGGTAAAAATAACCGGTTGAAAAACGCGGCGGGGCAACACCATCATTGAAGCCGGAACTCGGGTCATCATAAGTATTAAACGACGGGTAAAAGCCGACCGGTAGCGAGCCTTTCGATTGCAATTCCGCCAGCACGGCATTTTTCATCGCCAGTCCGGATTTGCGCAGTTCATCGTCACCGCCATTAACGGGTTCGATTTGTACGGCAACATCTTGTTGAAATTTCGCACCATCGGTCACGTGTAAGTCGATATAGACAATAGGGTCCCATTCATTCACCAGTGCCAGCATAGCTTGCATTTCGGGTGTGTCGGCTTTGACGTAATCACGATTCAGATTGAAGTTTTGTGCTGTTGTGCGCCAGCCCATTTCTTCCGGACCCCGCTGATTCGGGCGATTCCAGGCGGCAAAACGTTCATGACCATCAATATTGAAAACCGGCACGAAAATCAGTACCTGATTTTTAAGCCAGCTTTTTTCCGATGGCATATTCAATGCTTCGCGAAGCGCCAGAAAACCGGCATCCTTGCCGTCTATTTCACCGGCATGAATGCCGCCCTGAATCAGCATGACCGGAATTTTCTTTGCCTTTGCAGACTGGCTGTCCAGGCTGCCGCTACGCGATGCAATCAATGCCAGCATCGGGCGGTTTTCCGGAGTGCGGCCAAATTCGATACATTTCACGGCCTTCGGATAAGCGTTTTCAAAGTCTTTGCATAGTTGAATGACTTCATCGAAACGTCCGGTTTTTTTGAACCCGGATTGTTCTGAAATGGTTTCAAGTTTCGGCGTGGCTGAAAATGCCAAGGCCGAAAAAGCAAGGCTAAAACACACAAAGGCGATACGCATCGGTTGCATGGTGGTTATCCGGAATAATTTTCCAGATAATGCCTTAAATACGTATGTTTCGACAGCGTAGTGATCAGCGGCTTGTCAGCCGCGACTCAATCGCACCGAGCTCGGTTGTTGTAGTGATAGGCAGCGAATTTCCAATTGCACGGGGTGCGCGTCCCAATAATTCTGCCAAACGGTTCACTCTAGGAATATTGTCGTACTGTAGTAATTCCCAGTGGCCGAATGAAAACGGCGAAAAATGTAACAGGTCGCATAAATGGCTGCCTATTCTTGCCAACAACGCAGGCACACGAATGCAACGTGCTGGTTCTGCGTTATGGTCCCGTCGCATGGCCTGCATATAGGTTTCTATATTGCGTAATTGCAGGCCACCCAGATCGAACTCGCGCTCGTCCTGTCTAGCGTTTGGTGCAATAGGAAGCTCGACGAGTTTTGCCAATGCTTCGCCAAGATCTTCTACGTCGAGTGCGGCAATTTTTCCGGTCGCTTTTTTGGGAAGCAGGTGAACCGGCAATTGTGCCAGCCGACGAATCCAGCTCGCGCCGAAACCGCCCTGGCCATCCAGCAATGATGGCCTGACTAGACAATAATCTGCACCACTCATGCCAAGCAATTGTTCGGCCTTGAATTTGCTACGGAGAAACCCGCTGCGATGCTCGTGGTTCAAGCCAAGCGCCGACACATGGATAAGACGTATGCTTTTTTGTTTGCAAGCTTGGGCCAATGCCATGGGTGCATGTAGATGTACGGCTTCGTAGGTTTCTTTTCCGCGTTCACGCAAAATGCCGACGCAATTGATGACAGCATCGACAGCTTCCAGGCTGCTGCGCCATTGTTCAGCGTAGGGCATTTGTTCAAAGCGTATTTGCCGGCTTTCACAATTATGGGCGCAGTCTTTTAGACGCTTTTCAATCCGTTTTGGATGCCGGCTGCCTACGATGACCTGATAGTTTTGCTTGAGCAATGCGGCAACCGCATGGCGTCCGATAAAACCGGCGCCTCCCAAGACCATGACTTTCATGACTTTTTCCATCGTCAGGCTCACTTTCTGTCTGGCTAAAATATTCAGACATTTCTGTCTTGACAGAAATATATGACGAAACTAGAATTAATGCAAGCGGTACAGGAGATTCGAAATGGAAAGCGTTGCAGACTATGTGGTCGACACATTGAGTCCGATTCGTCGGCGCTTTGTCATGCACTGGGGCGAGATGGGAACACGCTGGGGCGTCAATCGCACCGTGGCACAAATTCATGCACTGTTGTTTTTATCAGGCCGCCCAATGCATGCCGAAGAAATTGCCGAAATCCTGCAAGTGGCTCGCTCGAATGTCAGCAATAGTTTAAAAGAATTACAAAATCTGAATCTTGTCCGCATTACGCATATTTTTGGCGAACGGCGTGATCACTTCGACACCTCGAAAGATGTGTGGGAGCTAATGCGCACGGTAGTACGTGAAAGAAAATCCCGGGAGTTCGATCCAACGGTTGGTATCTTGAAAGATTGCATGGCTGATCCGGCGTATGCAAGTGAAGACAAAGATACGAAAAAACGCATTGAAGACACTCATGGCCTGATGGTG
>JBDTTC010000202.1:0-12146 GCA_039930825.1 Arenimonas sp. | reverse complement strand
TGTCGATGTAGAGCAATACTCAGATAGAAGTACAAAAAATATTTGCTATGGCGTTAACTAGCGGGCAAAAAGGCGGCCAAATTTGCGCACTGGTGTTGAATAAATGAAACCAGACATTTTGTTTGGGAGGCTAATACGTTGATTTACTGCGCTGCAACATTTTTTACATTGACCAAATTATTACCAATGTGAAATATTTTGTGACAGGTTTGACATTCCTATCTGAATAATGAAGACTCATTTCTGGGGAATGGTAGTTGTCAAGTGCATATTGTGGTTTTGTAACAACTTTTAACTTGTTGTAACAAGCTTTAACGATTATGCAAGGGCTCGCGATCCACTTATCTCAAACTTACTAAATGGGTGAATCGTGAAAAAAAGTCTCACAGTATTGTGGATTGCCTTGGTGTCGGTGTTTTTTGTGACCGCTTGTGCCACTCGTCCCGCCCCCAATCTTGCCGGTCGCTGGAAGCCAGTCAATCGGTACGCGGTAACGCCGCAGGAAATTCCTCTCTATCAGTCCTATGTTTTTTTCGTCTCGCCACTCGATGGCACCTTGAAAAGCACGCTGGAGCGCTGGGCGAAAGATTCCAAAATGACGCTTTCCTATCTGCATCCATCGGATTTCACCTTGTACGCGCAGGTGGCCGATATTCGCACCAGTAATTTGCAGGATGCTCTCAATCAAATGTCTGCTGCCTATGCCACACAACACGTGGTTGTCATGAGCGAGCAAAACCAAATCGTGGTGCGTGTTTCCGAAAGCACTGCTGAAAGCATTGGTGCTGCTGCCACAACGCCTTGAACTAGATGCAGCAAGTCGCTGAAAAACGGATGTTTGCTCTGCGTTGTAATCCCCCCGTAATCACGCAAGACGATAAAAATGACACTGAGAAATAAAGCAATTACGCCCAATATTGAAAACGCACTTTCGCAATCGATCAATTATGAAGTCACTATTGTCGACATAGCTCGGCGTAGTGAGCGGCGGGCCTGGTTTGTGGCATTCGCTGCGATTCTGATGTCACTGCTTCTGGCCGGCGGTTATTACTACATGCTGCCCTTGAAAGAAAAAGTGCCGTATCTGGTAATGGCAGATGCCTATACCGGTACCAGTACGGTTGCACAGCTTCGTGGCGATTTTGCGACCAACAGCATTACCACCAGCGAAGCAATCAATACCAGTAATGTGGCTCACTTCGTGTTGGCGCGCGAATCCTACGATGCCAATCTGATCGGTCAGCGCGATTGGGATACGGTATTCACGATGGCGTCGCCGGAAGTAGCTGCCGATTATCGAGCGCTTCACGCTAGTACCAATCCAAACAGTCCGTACAAGCTGTACAACAAAAGCGCGTCGATCCGGATAAAAATTCTCAGTACTTCCTTGATTCGTGTCAGCAAGGATGCGATGCCGACCGGCGCGACCGTACGTTTCCAGCGGGTGTTGTTCAATAGAACCTCGGGCGTTACCGAGCCAATGGACAGCAAGATCGCCACGATTCAATTCACCTATAAAAACAATCTGAAAATGGATGACCAGAAACGCATTCTCAACCCGCTCGGTTTCCAGGTGATGAGCTATCGTGTCGACAATGATTATTCCGCAGCTGTGCCGATGCAGATTGAAATGCAGCAGCAACCGACGGCTGTGCCTGCTGAATCATTGGCGCCGGCAGAAGTTGTGCCTGGTCAGGCAGCAAGCGAAATACCCACTAACGCAGTATCGCCAGCAACAGGCGCTGCACCACCGCAATCGAATGGAGTCAACAACCGATGAGTCGCCTCAGCATGAACTGCATCCTGGGAATTTTGTGTTGCCTGATGCTTGGCGCAGTAATGCCCGCCAGCGCACAAGTCGTGCAGGAATATCAATATGAAAGCAACCGTATTTACCAAGTGCGTACCGGCCTGGGCATCACGACGCAAATCGAGCTGAGCCCGAGCGAAGAAATTCTTGATTACAGCACCGGCTTCAGCAGTGGTTGGGATCTGACTCGTCGCGACAATATTTTCTACATCAAACCAAAGAATAGCGACGTCGATACCAATATGATGATTCGCACCGCTACGCATTCGTACATTATCGAATTGAAAGTGGTGGCATCGGACTGGACGGCGCTTGAGCAAGCCAAGCAGGCAGGTGTGCAATACAAGATCATGTTCAAGTATCCGAACGATGCTGAATTTACCACCAAGGTAAAAGCCGTTCCGCAGATCAGCACGACACTGGAAAAAGATCGTAATTACAACTTTAACTACGATTATGCCGCCAGCAGTGCAGTCAGAAAAAAACAATCATGGCTGTTGCCGACCACCGTGTATGACGACGGCCAATTCACTTACGTAAAAATGAGTGACTTGAAAGATATACCGACCGGAAATTTCCCTGCCATTTTTGCCCGTGAGCGTGAAGGTGGAGAAGACTTCGTGGTGAATACCACGATTGAAAACAATACGATTATTGTTCATGGCATCTACCCGTATCTGGTGATTCGTCACGGCAACAACGTCATCGGTTTACGCAGGAGCAAGCAACCATGAATCAGAATCTCCCTCCTAATCAGCAAGAACCGAACAATCCCTACATGCAAGGTGGAGTTCAACATTCAGAGCCGGGTGTGAGCTCTTATGGTTATCAGCAAGCATCGACTCAACCCGATCTTGATGCGAATGCGCCCAGCTTGAAAGCCAATGAATTGCAACGGCTCAATCGCAAGGCCCTGGTTTTTCTGGCGGGCATTATCGCCCTGTTATTACTGATGGCAGTGTGGTTGGTTAACCGGGCCACATCGAGCAATGACGACGTAAAAAAGCAACGCGAGGAAACCGTGATAATTCCGGAACTACCCAAAGGTGCCGGTAATGATGTGGTCGCCGTGGAGCCGATTCCAATGGCAGAACCAACCATTATCCAGCCGCCGCAATTGCCGCCACCGCCTGAAGATTACATGCAGCCTAATCCGGAAATGCCGGCACCGGTTTCATCCGGTCCGCATATACCGACATTGGCAGAACGCAGAATGATGAATGGTGCCGACGGCAGTGGTATGGGCGGCGGAGTCGGCGGTTCCTCGGCACAGAATGATCCGTATATGCAGGCATTACTTGCATCGGTACCTAATAGTTCACAAGGCAGTGCCAACAAGTCCGAATCGGCCAAAGCCACCAGCGCGCAATTCATCAATAATCCCGATTCATTATTGGTTCGCGGCACTTATATTCGTTGCGTACTCGAAACGCGAATCATTACCGATATTCCCGGCTTCACGTCCTGTGTAGTCACCGAGCCGGTGTACTCGATCAATGGAAGTCGCTTATTGTTACCCAAAGGCTCGAAAGTTTCCGGCAGCTATAACACCGAAGACCCGAAATTTCCGCGTATCTCCGTTATCTGGGATCGCATTACTACACCCAATGGCATTGATGTCGCGATGGCAAGTCCGGGCGTGGATAACCTCGGAGGAGCAGGCCATCCCGGCGACTACAACGCGCACTGGGCAAGCAAAATGAGTTCGGCCTTATTCATCAGCCTGGTCAGCGACATATTCAAATATGCCGGTGAAAAAAACGGACCGACCACGACTCAAGTCACCACTGGCGGGCAGGTCACACAAGAGCCATTTCAAAGCAACACGGCGCAAACCATGGAGCGTCTCGCCAATCAGGTCGTTGATCGTAATTTGAGCCGTCCTGCGACCGTTACCATCAACCAGGGCACTGTCGTGAATATTTATGTGGCGAAAGACGTCAGTTTTGCCGGTGTGGTTGCTCGCTGATTATCGTGGATACCGATATTTCTCCCGTTGCCAGAATTTCAAACGAATTTCTGGATTATCAATACGAAGTGCTCGGAATTCTCGAGCATATGTCGTCACCGGACGTGACCGAAATTTGTATCAATAAGCCGGGTGAAATTTATCTGGAAACCAAGGACGGCTGGCAGCGCGTCGAAATGCCATCCTTGAATTTCGAACGTGCGCGCCAGTTCTGTACTTCGGTGGTCAATGAAAGTAATACCGGCCAAAGAATTACCGATACCGACCCGGTCGTTTCATTGACGTTCCCGACTGGACAACGCGCTCAGTTTGTTATTCCACCTGCCTGTGATGCAGGCAAGGTATCCATCACGATACGTTTGCCTTCCAAGCACATGAAAACGCTGCAGCAATATCAGGAAGACGGTTTTTTTGATCAAGTGCTCGAACAGGCTCACGCATTAAGTGATCATGATCGTGAATTGCTTGAACTTAAATATTCGCGAAATTACGCCGAGTTTTTTCGCAAGGCGGTGTTGTACAAAAAAAATATCGTGGTATCGGGTGCGACCGGAAGCGGAAAAACCACCTTCATGAAATCGCTGGTGAATCACATTCCTGCGGACGAACGCCTGGTCACCATCGAAGATGCGCGGGAATTATTCATTACCCAGCCAAACACGGTGCATTTGCTGTATTCAAAAGGCGGACAAAGCGCCAGTAACGTAACTGCGAAAAGCTGCATGGAAGCCTGTCTTCGCATGAAGCCCGATCGAATCATTCTGGCCGAGCTGCGCGGCGATGAAGCGTTTTACTTCATCCGTAATTGCGCCTCGGGCCATCCCGGTTCGATAACCAGCTGCCATGCCGGTAGCACCTTGCAGACCTGGGACCAGTTGGCCTTGATGGTGAAAGCCTCAAACGAAGGTTCCGGACTGGAGTTCACGACAATCAAACGTCTATTGATGATGACCATTGATGTGCTGGTGCATATCAAGGCTCACGCCGGGCGTCGTTACATTACGGGGATCGATTTTGATCCGGAGCGAAAATTTACCAGCCAATAAAGTTCGGCGTAATCAGATTTGCGAATTTGCCTGGAAAAGAAAATTTCGCGCTCGGTTAAATCGGTACCCAGTTGGAATGTTTTGAAACATCGGGAAATAAAATGTCAAAGGCCGCGACTCGCAAATCGGACAAACAAGACAAGGCAAATGGTTTGTTCGGCCAGTTACTCCTTCCGCAAGTCATTGCATATGGAGGGGATGACTAATGTTGCCCGGACTGGAACTGATGAACTGCCCTAACATGGCCGTTTCGATGGATGTCATGCAGCACGTGGTGCGCGTCGAGTCCTCGCGTAATCCCTATGCCATTGGCGTGGTGGGCGGACATTTGGTGCGGCAGCCTAAGAGCCTCGCAGAAGCGCTCGCAACCGTTCGCATGCTGGAAACCAAGGGCTTTAATTTTTCGCTTGGTCTGGCCCAGGTGAATCGATACAACCTGGATAAATACGGGCTGGATTCCTACGAAAAAGCTTTTCAGGAATGCCCCAACCTGCAAGCGGGTTCTCAAATTCTTGCCGACTGTTACAAACGTCTTGGTGGAGATTGGGGTAAATCCTTCAGTTGCTACTACTCGGGTAATAGCGTGACCGGTTATCGGCATGGCTATGTCCAGAAAGTATTTGCATCCATGCGACAAAGCGAAGCGCCAGCTGCATCTCCAGCGCTTGCGATCGAAGTCGTTGGAAAACCATCGCGTCGCGTCGTGGGAATAAGCAGGCATCCAATCTATTCAACCTCGGCGCAAACAAGATTGCAGCAGCGCATCGAAAGCCCTGTCGCTGCGTCGGCATTATCACCGACGATGCCGGCGCTTGCTTCACTGCAGTCCGCGCAATCTTCTATTCGTATGGCAAGCCAATTTCCGCAACAAGTTTCCGTCGTCGCTTTAAGCCCGCAGCCTGAGTCTTCACCGGTAATGCTCAAGTCGGCCGAAGCAACACAAGCCGAAGTTGTTTCAACCGTTGATAGAGCTTTTGTTTTTTAGTGGTACAGATTGGTTACACCTTGCAATTGTTTCAATGAAGCTAAATACACGTCACAACATCAATATAAAGGATTAAAAATGAAATTGACCATGAACAAATCATCCCGCGCTCAATCGAACCGCTTCTTGACTGTTTTCACCGTAACATTCGCGTTGTATGCACTGACCTTTGCATCGGGTGCAATGGCGGTAATGGGCGGTGCCGACACCAAAGTCGAGGGCTTTTTCAACAATATCCAAACGCTGTTGACCATAGCTTCCATTTCGGTGGTGACGATTGCGGTAATTTTTGCCGGTTATCAAATCGCATTTGCCAACAAGCGCATTGCAGACGTCGCACCGATTTTGATTGGTGGTCTTCTGATCGGCGCGGCAGGTCAAATTGCAAGCATGTTGATCGGCCCAGCAGGCGCCTGAGCCAGCCATGAGAAAAAACGTACTCTTTCGCGGCTGTACGCGCCCTGCCATGTTCATGGGTGTGCCTTACATACCCTTTTTTATCGGTGCCGGTGGCGGCTTGCTGTTGTCGATGTACTTGAATTTTTTCTGGTTGCTCAGCATTCCAGTCGTGATCTTTGCTATGCGCCAAATGGCAAGGCGCGATGAAATGATTTTCAATTTGCTCGGCTTGCGTTGGCGCTTCAAGTTTCGGGCACGCAATTTGAAACATCATTCGGGGATGTGGGTGTTCACGCCCAATAGTTATCGCGACAAATCGGATAAAGAAAAAAAGTGATACGGAAACGGTGGCGAGCTGATCGCCACCGCATTCTGCCAGCAGAAAATTTGTTAACCAACATTGGAATTACTCGGCAATGTTCTCACCAGATACCCCAATTAGCGAATTCATCCAGCTATCGACGCATGTTTCTCCATCAGTCATTAAAACGACGGGCGGCGATTATCTGTTGACCTGGCATCTGGGCGGCTTGCCGTTTGTAGGGCGGGAAGAATGGGATATCGAACATCGCCACAATACGTTCAATCGGATGCTGCAAACCTTGCGTGCACCGGATTTCGTCAATCTCGCATTCTGGGTTCACGATGTACGCCGCAAACGCCGCATCAGCAATAGCAGTCGTTTTGACCATGCTTTCAATCAAGGTCTTTCCGACGCCTATTTCAATTCCTTGTCTGCACAGAAAATCATGCAGAACGAACTTTATCTGACGATGATTTATCGGCCCGTGGTTTCGGGTAAGGGCATGATGGAAAAATCGGCAAATGTAGCCCAGTTGCAATCAGAGCAAGATCAGGCAATTACCAAGATTCAGGAGCTCGCCGGTAACGTAGAGGCTGTTCTAAAAGATTATTCGCCATATCGTTTGAGCATGTACGAAGCCAGCAATGGAGTCGTGTTCTCCGAAACTCTCGAATTCTTCGGCTATCTTCTAAATCGCCTTGATGAAGCAGTGCCTGTATTGAAAGCTCCGGTTCACACCTATTTACCGGTAAGTCGGCATATGTTTTCTGCCAAGACGGGCGACTTCATTATCAACACGCCTAATGGCATCAATCATTTCGGTGCGATTCTCAATATCAAGGAATACACCGACGGAACTTATCCGGGCATCTTGAACGGATTAAAATATCTCGATTTCGAATACGTGATTACCCACTCGTTTAGTCCGATGGGCCGACAAGACGCCCTGAAAGTTCTGGATCGAACCAAGGGCATGATGATTTCCTCCGGCGATAAAGCCGTTAGCCAAATTGTCGAGCTCGATCATGCGATGGACGAACTGGCGTCGGGCAACTTCGTTCTCGGCCAATACCATTTCATCATCGTCCTATATGCCGATTCGCAGGAAAAACTGGCACAGAATATTGCTGCTACCCGAGCCGAGCTTTCCAATGCCGGTTTTGTCTCGGCAAAAGAAGATCTTGCCGTTACCTCGTCGTTCTATTCGCAATTCCCGTGCAACTGGAAATACCGCACACGCCCAGCCAATGTCAGTTCATTGAATTTTCTGGGTTTGTCGCCTCTGCATAATTTTGCAACCGGTAAAAAAGATAACAACCCCTGGGGCGAATGCATTACTACGCTGCAAACCACTAACGGGCAGCCCTACCATTTCAATTTCCATGCTACCCATCCGGCTGAAAACTCGCTGGGTGAAAAAGCGATTGCCAATACCATGGTGATCGGCAAATCAGGTACCGGTAAAACCGCTTTGATCAACTTCCTGTTGAGTCAGGCACAAAAACTGAAACCTTCGCCAACGATTTTCTTTTTCGACAAGGATCGTGGTGCCGAAATTTTCGTGCGCGCCTGTGGCGGCAACTATCTGGCTTTGGAAAACGGCCAGCCAACCGGATTCAATCCGTTCCAATGTGAACGCAACGAAGCCAATGTACAATTTCTGGGCGACTTGATCAAAGTATTGGCTGGCAAATCAAGCTACACCTCGCGAGATGACGAAGACATCTTCCGCGCGGTTGAAAACATGCTCGACACGCCAATGCGTCTGCGCAATATGACGAATTTCCAGAAGAGTTTGCCAAATATGGGCGACGACGGTTTATTCGCGCGTATGCGTAAATGGACACAAGGTAATTCGCTGGGTTGGGTATTCGATAATCCGCTCGATACCATCGACCTGCAAAAAGCGAATATCGTCGGTTTCGATTACACCGACATCATCGACAATCCTGAAGTTCGGGTTCCGGTCATTAATTATCTCTTGCATCGTCTCGAAGCACTTATCGACGGTCGTCCGTTGATTTACGTGATGGACGAATTCTGGAAAATTCTCGATGGTAAAGGCGGCTTGAAAGAATTCGCCAAAAATAAACAGAAAACCATCCGTAAACAAAACGGCATGGGAATTTTCGCTACCCAAAGTCCGGAAGATGCCTTGCGCAGCGATATCGCCGCCGCATTGATTGAACAAACCGCGACAATGATCCTGTTGCCCAATCCGAACGCCAGCCGCGACGATTACGTCAACGGGTTGAAGCTAACCGAGTCCGAATATCAGGTCGTCAAAAGTTTGGATGAGCGCTCGCGTTGCTTCCTGGTCAAGCAAGGCCACGGCTCCAGTGTTTGCCAATTAAATCTGCGTGGCATGGACGATCATCTCGCCGTGATTTCGGCTTCGACCGACAACATCGAAATCATGCATCGTGTTCTTGAACAACGTGCAAAAGCCGAAGGCATTCCAGTTGATGAGCTAACGCCGGAACAATGGCTGCAACATTTTTATGATCAACGTAAAGGCTCCGGAAAACTGGCTTCAGGCGCTTCGGGCTCCCGTGCCAGTGCAAGTGTATTGAGTGAAGCCTGATTATTTGTGTTTTTTGTGCGGAACTGTATGCCAGTCCTTATGAATAAAACGACGGAGAAAAGTATGAAAACTGAAACAGTGGCAACATCTCGGAAGCCTAAATCTAAATTGCTGACATTGACGACAGTCGCTTTGATTTGCATGCTCTCGGCCAGCAGTGCCTATTGCATGCCGGTGGCCGATTTGCCGCACACATTGCAAGCCTATATTACCCATCTCCTGCGCTATGTCAGGCAAGGGCAGCAATACGCCGAAGAAGTTCAGCACAATATTCGAGATTACACGCACATGCAGCAGCAGTTGATCTCGATTGGCGGCTTGCGCGATGTTTCGATGACGATGACCGATACTTTCGCAGAGCGTCCGGCCAACTTTGGCATGGCTGCAGCATGCCCGGGCGCAGACAACTCGATAAGTCTATCTGCACTTACTCAAGCGTTTACGCTTGATATGTCCGGTGAGATCAAAAAGCAGCAGGCGCAAATATGTCAGCGCATACAGATGGCAAAAAATACGCAATATAACGAAGCGGTAAAAATGCTCAAGACCATTCGTGAGCAAGATACGCAATTGTCGGAAATTGCCCAGGAGCGTTTGGACGTCGGAACAGATGAAGGCAAGCTGGCAGCAAATGACAATAAGCTCAGACAGTATCTGGCGCGTTCAAGTACCAGTATGCAGTACTCCACAACGGTAATCCAAGCCTACGAAACCTACATCAAATCGTTGCAGGACAATCAACAGATGCTTACCCAGCAAGCACTAACGGGAAACAATGGCGATGAAACTTTTGCCACAACATTGGCAAGGAAATTTGTTCAAGGCGCTACGCTAAAAATAGCGCTGGATAGCGCAAGAAGCGATCGTTAAAACTGAAAGTAAATTTTCAAGCTGTTTTAAAGATTGCGTGCTTGGCGATAAATCATGACAGGGTTGTAGACAAAATGTCTGCGATTCTCACAAGGCAAATGGAAACACTATGCACATTATAGAAATGATCACTGGTTTGTTCGGGTCGCACGGTGGTTTGGATGCAATAAGAAGCATGACCTCGGTTTTGTCCGATGCCTCCAACTTGATTTTTTTCCAGCAAATCAACAGCTTTCTGAATGAAGAGATCGCCAAGTTTGGTGCGAGTCTGCTCACACGCACAATGATCTGGGTAAGTAGTGTTGCACTGACATTGCTTACTATCTGGATAATGATTCAGGGCTATCGAATCATTACCGGCCAGTCACGTGACTCCATGATGGCATTGGTGACGAACTCGCTCAGAGCGTCATTAATTGTTGCATTTGCCACCGGCTTTGCAATCGGAGGCTCCAGCATATTCGAGATACTCAGCAATGACGTACCACAAAACATAAATCAAGTAGTAACCGGAAGCGAAGAGGATGCCTACAAGAACATCGATCGAAGCCTAGGCTATATGCAATTGGCCTTCAGCAGTATCGATGCCCTTCAATCCGGCGGCGATCCCATGGTGGGCGATGCGAAGTCACGCGCCATATGGTTTACCGGCGTGGGCACAGGTGGGCCGGCCATCACAGCGGGTGTAATGCTGTTATTGAATAAAATTGCCTTGGCTTTGTTTACCGGGCTGGGCCCGTTATTTATTTTATGTTTGCTGTTTGACCAGACCAAACAATTATTCGGTCGATGGCTTTTTTATGGCCTTGGCACAATGTTCTCTCTGGCCGTGCTCAGTGTCATGGTGGGCCTCGCATTGGACGTTGTTGTAGCAGTGGCTAAAGCTTTTTGGGTGGGTAAATTACTTGGTGGCAGCAGTGAAGGTGTCAACAGCATGTCCATGCAGCAAGGCGGCTTGGGTTTGATACTTACCATGCTGATTATCAGTGCACCGCCGATGGCAGCTGCATTTTTTCAGGGCACGTTGGGTAATTTCACAGCATTTTCGCAATTTGGAGGTGGAGCAAGACATTCGCCGGGAGCGCATGGTCCAGGTTCGCCTCCTGCAAGTTCATACGCAAACCATAGACCTGTAGATGATCGTGATCGTGATCGTGATTCAGGAGGTTTTAACAATCCTGCGACAAATCCATATCAGCCGGCAACTGCGGTCACCGCAAACGAGATACGCACTATGGGAGAAACCCGAATGGGTAATGCTAATGTTCCGTCAGCACCGGTACGTCCTCCAGTTGGCCCAATTGGTTGAACAGAGAATAATAAACATGAAATCTAAAATACTCCTGTTTTTCGGTTTTTTTATTTTAAGCAGTTTTGCAAAAGCAGAAGGCGGCTGCCCGGCAGGTGAATATCCAGCAAACCCGCCAGCGGTAAACATTTGTTATCCAATACCTGGCGCGGATGGCGCGGTTACACAGCAATCTACAGTTCATTGGGAGACGCGGTGGGGTGCCATAGCAACAGATAACGTGAGCGGCAAGCTGGGCGCATCGACGGGTGGAAAGAGCAAGCGTTTTGCGACGAAGGCGGCTGTCGCTAAATGTCGCGAGAATGGTGGAACAAAATGCGTTGTAGATATTGCTTATTACAATCAATGTGCAGTAATGATTTTAGGTGAAAAAAAGTACAATACAGCGAGTGCTGCAACTCTTGACGAAGCTACAGCTATTGGAATGAAAGCTTGCAGTTTATCCAATAAAAATTGTCGTGTTTACTACTCAAGCTGCAGTTTTGCGGAACGAGTGCAGTAAATGTTTAATGCGACGATCAGAATTGTTTGTCTGACGAGCTGGTTTTTTGAGCAATTGTGTTTTTTGCCGAAGGAGGGTATCCGTATGGTTTTTACCCTGAAAATCCACATGCGACCAATGTTTGTTGCTCATTGTCAAATGCAGGATGCTGCGATTGATGCAATCTCAAGGCCGCTGGCGGAAAGCCGAAAAAGCGGCCTTAGAAAAATGCAAAGAAACTGGCGGAGGCAAAGAATGCAAAATCAGTTTGCGATACTACAATCAGTGCGCAGTATTAGTCCGGGGCGATAATATGTATGTCACGCTAGGTGCGGAAAATATTGAAGTGGCTTCCAAGCTTGGGATGAAAAAATGTAGTGAAGGAACTG
>JBDTTC010000201.1:0-7703 GCA_039930825.1 Arenimonas sp. | reverse complement strand
CTTGGGCTTCGTAATCCATCAAGACCGGCAGAGGGATAGGCCCGACGACGCCGGGGCAACCAGTCAATACGCAAGTATTGGAAAAGGTGCCAACTCCTGCGGCGAACTCACGTTCACCGGAAGATGGATCGCAAGCGACGAACATCTTTCGTGTTCTGCCACCTGCGATTTTTTTCCATGCGACGTTTCCGTAGAAGTGTGATGGCCCAGCTATCTACGGAGCATTACCATGAGTCTGAGCGAAGCATCTTCCCTTTCCTGCACCACATACGCGGCATTCGATGCTGCAAGCTTGAGCCCGCTCGCTCATCGCGATGTTTTTAGCAAACGCCTTGCACTGCGCCATTCCGGCGAACACGAGGTTTCGATTGCCTACGAATGGCAGGGAAATCCGAATGCGCCCGTCATCATTATTGCCGGCGGCATTTCGGCCAATCGTCATGTTTCTTTATCGACCGAATATCCCGAACGCGGCTGGTGGGAAGCGCAAGTGGGCCCGGGCCGTGCAATCGATACCAATCGTTTTCGCATTCTGGCGATTAATTGGCTCGGTCATGATGGAAGTTTGGATGTTGCCATCGACAGCGCCGACCAAGCCGATGCGATTGCCGCCACGCTGGATCATTTGAATATCAAAAAAGCGGTCGCGTTTGTCGGTGCTTCGTATGGGGCGATGGTCGGTCTGCAATTTTCCGCGCGTCATGGTGCGCGCCTTGAAAAATTGATTGCGATTAGCGGCGCCGATGTCGCGCATCCCTATTCCAGCGCCTGGCGTGCTTTGCAACGCAATATTGTTCGCTTGAGTCGTAGCAGCGATAACGAAACGGCTGCGCTTTCGATTGCACGCCAGCTCGCCATGTTGAGCTACCGCACGCCGGAAGAATTTGCCGCACGCTTTGCGACACCAGTGCAACTGGAAAATGATATTGCCCGCAGTCCGGCGGAAAATTATCTGGAAGTCTGCGGCAATAAATATGCTGCCATCACCAACACAACGGCGTTTTTGCGTTTATCCGAATCGATTGATTTGCATCAGGTGAAAGCCGATGACATCAACACCAATACCACCTTGGTTGCGATTGAAGAAGATCGCCTTGTGCCGATTGATACATTGTTGGCACTGGAAGAAAAACTGGGCAATCGATGTCGCCTGAAACGCATCCACTCGGTATTCGGCCATGATGCTTTTCTATTGGAATCACGGCAGATTGCCGAAATTTTATCTGATGCTTTACTTGAAACCGCCACACTGGGAGTTGCCGCATGAGCACCTTGCAAGCCGCCACTCTCGCCGTTCGCGCCGGCATTGATTCCGACACTGCGCACGGTGCAGTTGTGCCACCGATTGTTCTCTCGAGCAATTTCAGTTTCGTCGGCTTCAACGAAAAACGGAAATACGATTACACCCGCAGCGGCAACCCGACTCGTGATTTGCTGGCCGAAGCTTTATCCGATTTGGAAGGTGGCGCAGGTGCCGTGATCACTGCGACCGGCATGGCTGCCGTCACACTAGTGTTGTCATTGCTGGAACCGGAAGACACGATTGTCGTTCCACATGATTGCTACGGCGGTAGCTGGCGCTTATTCAATGCGCTGGCGCGAAAATATCATTTCAAATTAATCACCGCAGACCTGACCGACCCGCGCGCACTGGCTGCTGCATTGTCGAGCTCACCGAAAATCGTCTGGATCGAAACGCCTTCGAATCCATTATTGCGTATCACCGATTTGCGTTTCGTTGCCGAAGCCGCTCATCGTGTTGGTGCGCTGGTGGTTGCCGACAACACTTTTCTTTCGCCTGCCTTGCAAACACCGATTGCACTGGGTGCCGATTTGGTGGTGCATTCGACGACGAAGTACATCAATGGCCATAGCGATGTCGTTGGTGGTGCAGTGATCGCAAACACGGCAGAACTTCACGAAAAACTGGTCTGGTGGGCAAATGCACTTGGCTTGACCGGCAGCCCGTTCGACAGCTTTCTGACGCTGCGTGGTTTACGCACACTCGATGCACGTTTGCGGGTGCATCAGGAAAACGCCATTGGTATTGCCGAACAACTGGAGAATCATCCGGCCGTTGCCGCCGTGCATTATCCGGGTTCGATTTCACATCCCGGCCATGCACTGGCTGCGCGTCAGCAAAAAGGTTTTGGCGCAATGCTGAGTGTTGAATTGAATGGCGGCATTCCGGCTGTTCAAGCGTTTCTCGATGGTCTGCAATGTTTTACTTTGGCCGAATCTTTGGGTGGCGTTGAAAGTCTGGTCGCGCATCCGGCCACGATGACGCATGCCGCTATGAGTCTTGAAGCGCGTACTGCTGCCGGCATTGGCGATGGCTTGTTGCGCCTCTCGGTCGGCATTGAAGCACTGGAAGATTTGCAGAACGATTTGCAGGCTGCGCTCGATCGCGTGACGGCATTACAAGAAAGCAAACGGGCCGAGGCATTGGCATGAGCCAGGTCAATGCTTCGCAAAACATTTCGCCACTGGCAAAACAAACCACCCTTGCATTGCTCGGCACCGGTACCGTCGGCAGTGCTTTTTTATCCAGGCTTACGCGCTTGCAAAAAACACAGCAAGTAAAAAAGTTTCGCCTTGTGCAAGTGAGCAATACCCGTCATAGCATTCGTGATTTTCTTGGTCTGGATCCGAGCCTGGTGCCCGAGGATTTACCCAATAATGCTCCCGATACTTTGGAACAGGTAGCACGCACACTGGGTTACGCCGGCATCATTGTCGATGCCACTGCCAGCGAAGAAGTGGCGGGCTGGCATTCCAGATGGCTGGCATCCGGCTTTAAAGTCGTCACAGCCAATAAAGCCGGTACCGGCGGTAATTTTTCTTCGTTTCAGATCATCAATCATCAAATAAAAAATTATGGCGACGCCGCTACCGTCGGCGCCGGCTTACCGTTGCTACGCAGCTTGCGTGAATTGCGATCCGGGGGCGACAACATTCACTGCATCGCAGGAATTTTATCGGGCTCGCTCGCCTGGCTGTTCAATAACTACGATGGCATGCGTCCGTTTTCATCTTTTGTTCGCGAAGCACGTACACTCGGTTATACCGAACCGGACCCGCGCATTGATTTATCCGGACAGGATGTCAAACGCAAATTGTTGATTCTCGCCCGTACCGCCGGCTATGCATTGGAAGCCGACTCGATTCAAGTCGAGTCCTTATTGCCGCCGGAATTGGCCAACGCGAACTTGCAGGATGTTGATTCGCAACTGGAATCACTCGATGCACCCTTACGTGCACGTTTTCTTGCGGCACATCGCATTGGTCGTCGTCTGCGTTTTATTGCAAGACTCAATCAGGCTGGCGAAGCGCGTATTGGCCTAGAAGCTCTGACTCCCGATGATGCCTTGGCGAATGGTTCGGGCTGCGATAACCGAGTAGCGATCTGGAGCGATCGCTATAACACCCAGCCACTTGTCATTCAGGGTCCGGGCGCCGGAGCGGAAGTCACCGCAGCGGCTCTATTGGATGACGTCATCAGGCTTTCCTAATATATTTCAATAAAATCAATAATTTAAACTTGGCTTGAAACACCATAAAGCACCCCCATTTCTTTTTTAACGGTGGCTAAAGGGCCGGTGTTGCAGAAATGCAACGCTATGGAACTAGCTTACGGTTTAGCACTCAAAGCTGGCGAGTGCTAAAATTCAATCCATGAAAGAGACCACTATGACCACCAACGCTTTAGTTGCCAACGCTATGCCTGCCTCGATGAATATGATTCCGAGTGCCTTGGGTTCGCTCGACGCTTACATCAGCGCTGTCAATCGTATTCCCGTTCTTACTGTTGAAGAAGAGCAGGCGCTGGCTCGCCGTCTTCGTGAAACCGAAGATCTTGATGCCGCCAAATATCTGGTGATGTCGCATCTGCGTTTTGTCGTGCACGTTGCCCGTGGCTATCAAGGCTATGGTCTGGGCATGGGCGATTTAATCCAGGAAGGCAATATCGGTTTGATGAAAGCGATTAAACGCTTCGATCCCGATCAAGGTGTCCGTCTGGTTTCCTTTGCCGTGCATTGGGTTCGTGCCGAAATGCATGAATTCATTTTGCGCAACTGGCGCATCGTGAAAGTCGCGACCACCAAAGCGCAACGCAAATTGTTTTTCAATCTGCGCAAATCGAAAAAACGTCTGGGTTGGATGAATGCTGCGGAAGTCACCGCGATTGCAAAAGACTTGAATGTGTCGGAACGAGAAGTTCGCGAAATGGAATCGCGCTTGTCCGGTCGCGATATCGGTTTTGATGCGCCGGATGATGATGACAACGATCATCGCCCACCAGCGCCGGGTGCTTATCTGCAATCGCTCCATGCTGATCCGGCATTGGCCTTCGAAAGTGATGATCACGAAGGCAATCAACTGGAAATTCTGCGCGAAGGAATGAGTAAGCTCGATGAACGTTCACGCGACATTCTGAAGCGTCGTTTCTTGGGCGAGCCAAAAGCCACCTTGCAGGAACTGGCTGAAGAGTACGGCGTATCGGCAGAACGCATTCGCCAGCTCGAAGCCAACGCACTGAAGAAAATTAAAGCGTTGTTTGCTGCGTAAACGAATGTCTTTTGACGTTGATGCGGTTATTACCTGGGTCGATGGCAACGACCCGGCGTATCAAAACAAGCTCAAAGAGTATTTACGGGAAAGCGGCAACGGCTCGAAAGCTGCCGCTAAACCCACGCGCTTTAATGATTGCGGCGAACTGGAATATTGCATAGCTTCTTTGCTGCGTTTTGCCCCTTGGCTGCGCACCATTTACATCGTCAGCGATCAACAGACGCCGCCCTTCATGGCGGAGTTGAAAGAATCCGCTTATGCCGACCGTGTTCGATTGATTGACCACCGCGAAATTTTTACCGGCTTCGAACAATATTTACCAACATTCAGCAATCGCTCGATTGAATGCATGTTGTGGCGCATTCCCGGTTTAGCTGAGCGATTTATTTATCTCAATGATGATTTCCAGTTAATACAGCCGGTCTCTGTCGATGATTTTTTTCGCGAAGATTCGATTGTATTGAGAGGCAAATGGTATCCGGCTCATGAAAAACGATGGTCTTCCCGCCTGAAGCTCGCCGTCGCGAAGTTTCTGCCCGGCGGAAAAAATTTGATCGCCAATACCAGACCCGGCAACCATGCCGCGCAATTTTTGTCGGCACGACTGGCCGGATTCAAGGAAAAATATTTCCAGGCTCCGCACTTGCCGCACCCCATGCGAAAATCAATGTTGTCGCAATTTTTTTCCGAGCACGCCGATCTGCACAAGCACAATGCCGGTTTTCGTTTACGTTCAAACGAGCAATTTCTGAGCACCAGTTTGGCTGCGCATCTGGCGTTGGCACGGAACCTGGCGGTTATTGATAATCGCCTGAAAACACTGCGTCTTAGCCCCTCTTCGCAATCGCCATCGACGCTGCGAAAGCAGTTTCGCAAAACCGACACGAAAACGGAATTTACTTTTTCCTGCGTGCAAAGCCTGGACAAGGCAGCTATCACAGAGCGCGGGCTGATCATTGATTGGTTTAATCAGCGTATCGGCAGACTGGCCGATATCATCGCCAAACCCGCATAAAGAGTTAAGCACGCATCTGTATATTTTATTGCATCGAAAAAACGGCTCCGCAGGGAGCCGTTTTTATTTGTCGCGATTACCGCTGATAATTCTCGCATTGCGTTGATAGGTCCAATACGACCAAGCCCAATCCATTAATACGACAAGTCGATTGCGGAATCCGATCAAAAAAAACAAGTGCGCCACAAGCCAGAACCACCAAGCGACTATCCCGGAAAATTTTAATTTGCCGAGATCAACGACGGCGGCCATTCGACCAATCGTGGCGAGATTGCCGTAATCGCGATACTGAAAATCGGAAACAGTCTTATTTGATAATCGCGCACGTATTGCCGATGCCACATATGCACCCATTTGTTTTGCAGCTGGTGCAGTACCGGGAACAGGTTGGCCATTTGTTTGCATCACGCTAGCCAAATCACCCACCACGAATATCTCCGGATGATTGTGCAAGGAAAGATCGGCCTTCACTTTTACCCGGCCGGCATGATCCATCGGCTCGCCAAGCTGCCCGCCCAATGAAGATGCCGCAACACCCGCTGCCCATATCACCGTTCGGCTTTTAATTTGCGAATTTGCCAGACTGACGCCACTCGCGTCGATATTGATAACGGCATCGCCGGTATGCACGATCACGCCGAGCCGTTCCAATTGCTCGCGAGCACTCGCTGACAAACTCTCGGGCATCGCGGCGAGTACCCGTGGGCCAGCTTCTAGCAAATGGATTTGTGCGCTGCGCGGATCGCAGCGTCGAAATTCCTGCGGCAAGGTATGGCGTGCGATTTCCGCCAAGGTGCCTGCAAGTTCGACACCCGTTGGGCCGCCGCCGACGACAACGAAATTCAACCATTGCTCACGCAATGCCGGATCGTCTTCGCGTTCGGCCGCTTCAAACGCACTAAGAATTCGTTCTCGAACAGCAAATGCGTCTTCCAGGGTTTTCAATCCGGGCGCATGCAAGGCCCAATCGTCGTGACCGAAATAGGCGTGGCTCGCGCCGGTGGCGACAATTAAATAATCGTAATCAATATCACCGTGTTCCAGAATGACTTTTTTTATCGCCGGATCTATCGCCGCCACTTCACCGAGCAGAACTGTTGTATTTTTCTGTTTGCGCAGGATATGTCGAAGTGGCGCGGCAATATCAGGTGCCGACAAGCCGGCCGTCGCGACCTGATACAAAAGCGGCTGGAATAAATGATGATTGGTACGATCAACCAGCGTAATGCTTACTGCTGCCGAAGCCAGCGCACGCGTTGCCCAAAGACCAGCGAACCCACCACCTAAAATCAATACATGCGGAAGCTTGTGATTGTTCATGCAAGCATTATAAATCCTGCGTCTAAAACAAGTCAGCAAATCGACAATTAAACCCGAAAGTTTATTCCACTGAAAAAAAGCGGCCCGCTTGCGCGGGCCGAAATACTTCACCGGGTTCTTTAAATCAATTCACGTTTACCGCCGCCCATGCTGCCGCTACGGCATTGCGCTGGGCCGAGCTGGCGCCGTATAAATCTTCCGCCGCATTTAATGTGGCTTCACGAGCACCGACATAGTTGGTATTCGAGGTCATATAGACGGTTAAGGCGCGATACCAAATTTGCTGGGCAGCACCACGACCAATGCCATTCAATGCGGTATCGCCATTGCAAACTAGATCGTCGGCCGTCAGGCCATATCCCGCTGGAACCGTGACACCTTCGGCAAGTAAATAATAAAAATGGTTTGCAACACCGGAGTTGTAGTGCACGTCCATATAGTTGTTGAAAAAGTACTCGTAACCATCTGGGTCCGGATCGGATTCCGGATAGCAATCGGGCGAAATACCGTCCAGACTCGGCTTGAACATATAGCGCAATGCCGAAAGATTGCCCGGATTATCAATAAAGATTTTTTCACCGATCAGGTAGTTGGGTGGATTATTGCTGTTCTTTGCATAGAACTCGACCATCGCCCCCATGATGTCGGAAGTCGCTTCATTCAAGCCACCTGATGCTCCCGAATATTCGAGACCGGCCGAGTGGCTGGTGACGCCGTGACTCATTTCATGCCCCGTGACATCTAGCATCACGAATGCATTGTAGTTAACACCATCGCCGTCACCGAACACCATGCA
>JBDTTC010000200.1:0-4739 GCA_039930825.1 Arenimonas sp. | reverse complement strand
TCCGGGAATGAAGCGCGTTTCGGAATTGCTCATTTTGAGCGCGCGTTAAAAGCTCATTCATGGTGCTAGAGAAACGCGCTATGGCTTCAACGTTGCCTTGCATTGCTAAGAACATCGGGAGCAACTGAACATCGTCGGGCGCCACTTTATCGGCGAAATGCTCCTCAAGTTTTATCCTTGCGGTATCCGACGGAAATTGTTGCGCAACAAGCGCGGAAATTACTTCTGTCGACTGCGTCATAACGACGAATCTCGCCATCAATTTTTCAAAAGGCTCCTGATAGTAAATTGCCCAGCTGGGTCCTTTAGCTAGTTGAGCCCAAAATTCAGGCCTTTCATTTTTCGCAAGCAAAAGTTTTAACTCTTTTGCTTGAAGTGACATCTCACGAAACAGATGAATTAGCGATTCGAAGTCATCCCCAAGAATTTTGCCGTATCGTTGCGATCTCCAAACTATATCACTAACAGTCATTATGACTCGTAATCATTAGAAACTTTGAATCTATAAGGGAAAATATGATTTTCATCCTCATCGAACTGCAAGCTCAGTTCGTAAACTCCAAAATTCTCAATTCGGAATGGCACAAAACGTAAACTTACACCGCACGGCGCGCCATCAATCATTTCTATTGAATCGCTAACTTTTTTCTTGAGGGGCTTTTTACCAGCCGGAGTAAAAGTGGCATCCAAAGTAAATGTACCAGCGCCGCCTTTAAATAAAGCGAAAATGCACAATTTATCAAGCGCTAGAGGATCCTTCCCGACCGGCTCCGAGATATTTATATCATCACCTATAAACCAACCAACTATATCCTGCTTGCCACCATCCAACTGCCTAACGTCTTCACAGAGAATAAATTGAACTGATTGTGGAAATCTTTTACTTGTCATTTTATTTACTCATAACGTTAGCTAAATTAGCAAAGGTATACCCACTGGATCGAAGCATTGGAATATTTCTCCTTGCACGTGTCGTAGATGTGCTTCTAGCGATCACCAGCCCTACACGAGAAGAGTTAACACTCACCCCAAGAATTTTCACCAAATGACTTCGCGACCCAATAATCCTAACAGCATCGTTACTGTCGTTTACGTGCCATGAAAAAGACGGATCCTTTGGATGCAATGCAGTTACTAGCTCGCCATAACTAACAAATGCAGCCGTCAGCTCGCTAGGCTGATTAATTATGGCTATTGTTTCATCATAGTCATTGCTAGACCACGAAAACGATGGGACGTTACTAGTATTTGCTCTTACATACGTCAAATAATCACTATTAGACTTTGAAGTGTTTCCAAAATAATTTGAGAGCTTTTGGTAGACCACCCGTCCAGATAACGCAGCCGACAGCCACAAAAGGCCTATCAACGGACCAGCGAATGCAAGCACCGAAAAATAATGCTCATTCAAATATATGACCAAGCGATAAGCGATTAAAGTAACGCCTACGACCCAGATGGGTCCAAGAACGACACTAAAATCAAATACAGCGCGTTTATTCTTCATCATCATCTTCTTGAATAGTTCTACCTATATATTCGACATTTCCATACACTAGCTCGTATCCGAACAAGTAAAGTGCTACAAGACTAATACCCATACTCCAGTAAATGTCCTTAGCTACCAGGAAAAATCCCGCAAATAAAAAAGCAGAAAACATCATTATCGATATCAGCCTCAGCCGCGGCAGCCTATCATCAGTCACGTCAACGCTACCTCCACCATATATCTCTTTTCGTTGTGGGAGCACTGTAAATAAGGTCCAAAAAGTTAATGATGCAAAGACTGAATATGCCCTTATGTATACCCCAACTAAATTCTTAGGTGGGTCACCTGAGTAACAAGCCACTATTAGTCCAAGGACAAAACCAAAAATTAGGCCCATATGCGGCCCTATTGATACCAGAACATCTATTTTGTCTTTCTTATTTGGCATCTTAAAGAGTGGAATTCAAGGTCTTACGCTTTGAGGATAACCTACATACTGAATTAGCATACGTATTCCAACACTGAAGAAAACTTATAAAACGTGCCACCGTAAGGTTACATGAAACAATATTGCATGTGTACTTACAAACAAGGCAAGCGCCGTAAGTAGCTGTTTTTTAATGCATTAACGACTCAGCCAGATTGGTTTGAAAATCCCTGTGTCGGGGGTTCGATTCCCTCTCTGGCCACCATCTCCTGAACCCCTTTCGAAATTCTCATCCGAATATCGGTTTGTCTTTCGCTATACGGCATATTTTTACCCCATAAAAACATTGAACTTGCTAATCTAGAGGGGTTCGAATCTGAGCGATTCACTTAGGCATTCAACGAGGCTCTATGAAAAAAATATTCATGCTTTGCCTACTCTTGGGCATGGTCGCTTGTGGCGGCCCGGTAAAACGCATATTTCCACCGCAAGTCAGCCTGCAAGAAATCGTACTGCAAGCAGATGGGCAAGCCAACGTAAAATTCCGCATTCAGAATTACAGCACCGTTCCTACCAATTACTCGCGAATAACCGGCAGCCTGAAATTTGGCGATCTTGAAGCGGCAGCGCTGGACTTCAATCCAGAAATAAGTGTCGGCCCGGGCTCGAACGAAATCATCATGCAGCGTTTTCGCTTCAATGCCGCAGCACAGGACGCAATGAACGCTGCAATAAAAAATCGTAGTCGCCTTGGCTATAAACTCAATGGCGAAATCACCAGTAGCGAGCCGCGTGGCCGCTACGATATCAAATACGAAAGCGCTCTCAATGCCGTTCCCGGCTTAAACGGCACCTTGCGCTAATAATTGGATTAATCATGAATAACTACACCGCTCCACAACGCGACATGAAGTTCGCACTATTCGATGTACTGGAATCCGAAAAGCTGTTCGCAAAATTGGGTATTGCCAATGCCGATCGCGACACGATGGATGCCGTGCTCGAAGAGGCCGCCAAATTTACCCAGACAGTTTTGGCACCATTGAATTCAATCGGCGACGAACATGGGTGCGTACACGATAAAAATACCGGTGCTGTTTCAACACCACCTGGATTCAAAGAAGCCTATGCACAATTTGTCGAAGGTGGCTGGAGCGGATTAACAGCACCGGAAGCGATGGGTGGCCAAGACTTACCGGAATCACTCGGTGCGGTATTCAAGGAAATGATTGATGCCGCCAACCTGGCTTGGGGTAACTACCCCCTGCTCTCGCACGGTGCAACCGAAGCATTGAAACACCACGGTGAAGATTGGCAAAAAGAAGCATTTCTTAAACCGATTATCGAAGGTCGCTGGACCGGCACCATGTGTTTGACCGAGCCACACTGCGGCTCCGATCTGGGCTTGTTGAAAACGGCAGCCAAACCGAACGCCGATGGCAGTTATGCCGTGACTGGTACGAAAATTTTTATTACCGGCGGCGAACATGATTTCACCGACAATATTGTGCATTTGGTACTCGCACGTTTACCCGATGCTCCTGCAGGTACCAAAGGTATTTCGCTGTTCATCGTGCCGAAATTCAAGGTCGCCCGTGACGGCAGCATGGGTTCCAAAAATTCATTGTCGTGCGGTTCTATCGAACACAAAATGGGAATTCACGGCTCGGTAACTTGCGTGATGAATTTCGATGGCGCCGAAGGATATTTAATCGGACAGGCCAACAAAGGCTTGAATGCGATGTTTACCATGATGAATACCGCTCGTCTGGCAGTAGGCCTGCAAGGCCTCGGTCTAATTGACCGTGCTTACCAAAACGCGCTGGCCTATAGTCGCGATCGTTTGCAGATGCGCTCGTTATCAGGCGCGAAGTTTCCGGAAAAACCAGCTGACCCCATCATCGTGCATCCTGATATTCGCCGGATGTTGTTGACCTGCAAAGCATTGGCCGAAGGCGGCCGCGTAATGGCGCTGCATGCTGCGCATCAAGTCGATATTCTAGAACGAAGCAAGGACGACGAAGAACGTAAAGCCGCCGATGAAATGCTGAGCTTCCTTACTCCAATCGTGAAAGGCCTGCTGACCGAATGGGCTAATGAATGTACGTATCATGCGATGCAGTGTTTTGGTGGCCATGGCTACGTCCATGAATGGGGCATGGAACAGCTTGCCCGCGATGCCCGTATTACGACGATTTACGAAGGCACGACCGGAATCCAGGCTCTTGATTTGCTCGGTCGTAAAATCATGCAACAGCAAGGTGCCGGCATGCGCCGTTTCCTTGGAATGATTCAACAATTCTGCGAAGCCAACGCTACCAAACCAGAACTGACTGAGTTTGTATTGCCACTCGCTGAAGTGACCAAGCAATGGGGCGAGCTGACAATGGAAGTCGGCAAGAAAGCAATGAGCAATGCTGATGAAATCGGTGCGGCTTCTTACGATTATTTGTTTTACTCGGGTTATGTGGTGCTGGCCTATTGGTGGGCGCGTTCAGTCGCCACGGCAAATGCGAGTGGCCATAGCGATGATTTCAAAACTATGAAACTTGAAACGGCCCGCTTTTATTTCGCGCGCGTACTACCACGAATTCATGCACATGCGGCTGCGATGCGCAGTGGTTCGACAACAACGCAAGCTTTAAATGCGGATTTGTTTGATAGTTAATCATCGGCAATACATTCAAAAACAAAAACCGCCTATCGGCGGTTTTTTTGGGGATTTTTGAAACAGACATTTTGAAATCTTGGTCGGGACGGCGGGATTTGAACCCACGACCCTTTGCCCCCCAGGCAAATGCGCTACCAGGCTGCGCTACGCCC
>JBDTTC010000199.1:0-3957 GCA_039930825.1 Arenimonas sp. | reverse complement strand
CGCCAATAAAATAATCGCCACGGCAACCGTAAAAGCAAATTGCGGGTGACTGGTTCCCAGCGCAAATAATTGCCAGATACTGATGATGGTCCCCAGCAAGACAACAAACATCACCGGACTGTGTGCAGCAACGACTGGATTGAGTTTCAACACGGCCGCTTTACAGGCCTGAAGTATTTGCGCTGAATCCACCGACACCGGATGTGCTTTTACGCCATGAACAGATTGGGTTTTCATAATTATTCTCGTTACTTTTAATGTGCCGCAACTAATGACAAGGCTTCACCAATGGGCCCCAAGACCAGTACCGGCAAGAAGCAAAGCAAGGTCAGCAATACGATCACGGCAATTAGCGTGACGGCAAAAGTCGGGGACTCGATATCCAGTGTGCCGCTGCTAACCGGTGCCACCCGCTTCATCGCCAAACGACCGGCGACCGCGAGCGGAATCAATAAACAGGCATAGCGACCAAGCAGCAGTAGTAAGACGCAACTTAAATTCCACCAGGATGTGGCATCGCCCAAACCTTCAAAACCAGAACCGTTGTTGGCGAATGCCGAGGCATATTCGTAAAAGACTTGCGATACCCCATGAAAGCCGGGATTCGAATTCCCGGTAATCGATGGCACCGACAAAGCAATGGCCGTCGCCGCCAGCAGCATGATCGGTTGCAGCAAGACCAAAACCGACAGCAAACGAATTTCACCCACTTCCAGTTTGCGTCCGTAAATTTCCGGCGAACGACCGATCATCAAGCCGGAAAGAAAAACCGCGATCAATAAATAAGCGAGAAAAGCGACCAGACCACAGCCAATACCGCCCCAGACCGCGTTGATCAACATGCCGCTGATCGCTACCAGACCTGTAGTCGGATTCAAGGAATCGTGCATCGCATTGACCGAGCCATTGGAGGTTTGCGTAGTCAAGGTTGACCACAATGCCGATGAGGTGAGACCAAAGCGCTGCTCTTTGCCTTCCATATTGCTTTGCGTTGACGTCACGCCTTCCATCGCGACACTCGGTTTTGATTCCGACCACAATGCCGAGCCGATAAATGCCAATGAAAAGAAAGCCATCACACCGAAGGTCAGATAAGTTAATTTTGGACGACGGGTAAAACGTCCCATCATGAAAACAATTGCCATCGGAATTAATACAATCGAAATCATTTCCAGCAGATTGCTCAACGGTGTCGGGTTTTCCAGAGGCACCGTACTGTTCGGGCCATACCAGCCACCGCCATTGGTGCCGA
This sequence comes from Arenimonas sp., assembly GCA_039930825.1. GTDB lineage: Bacteria > Pseudomonadota > Gammaproteobacteria > Xanthomonadales > Xanthomonadaceae > Arenimonas. Next base: position 2,705 of record JBDTTC010000199.1, on the reverse strand, counting down.
TTTGTTTAATCGCCACCATCGGTGCAACTGGGCCGACCGGAATAATCTGTTCTTTGACGTTGGCCGCAGCATCCATCGGCGTGACGGTTTTTGCCGCATCAAATGTTGATGGCACACCTTGCCAGGTCAGCAATAAAGACAAGACCAGCATCAAAGGCAATAACACGCGAAAGATGGTGCGCGTGGTATCCACATAAAAATTGCCAAGATCACGCGCCTGTCCTTCTTTTGCCGTTGCCGAATTACGGCCACCGAAAAACCCGCGCAATACGGCTAATGCAATCGCTAATCCCATCGCTGGCGTAACGACTTGCAGTGTTACCACGCCGGCCAGTTGCGAAAAATAGCTCAGCTGTGCCTGACCGGAATAATGCTGCTGATTGGTATTGGTCAAAAACGAAATCATCGTGTGCAAAGCCAGATCCCAGGACATGCCGGGGATATGGTCGGGATTCAAAGGTAGCCATTGCTGAAACATGAAAATGGCCAGTACGATAATGGCCAGTACGATGTTGCTGATGACAAAAGCTTTCGCTACTCCCTGCCAGCTCATGCCTTGCTTGGCATTGATACCTGTCAGACGAAAAAACAGCTTCTCGATCGGTGCAAATATCCGATCGATACGACTGGGGGCATCACCCAAAGCTGCCGCCATGTAGCGGCCCAACAACCACGCCGAGGCAACGAGGATGGACAGCGTTATTATTACTTCCCACATGACATCACCTCAGAATTTATCGGGGTACAAAATCGCGGCAACCAAATACGCGGCGACTAAAATGATTAACAGCCAAAGCAGAAAAGCGCTCATGGCGCTTCACCGATGGCATGACATGTCGAATAAATATTCATCAAACACCTGAAGGCTGAAACAGGTGCAAAGTGTGTTCGCCTTGGCCGTAAATTCACTAGAGGGGCAAGCATACGAAAGCGTAAATTCGACATAAATCTACTGATTGAAGCTTTGGTCTCCTAGACTGTTCGAGCATGAACATGACATCGGGGAAAACCCGCTGCTACCGGACTACATTCATGTTTCTATCCGCGTAAATTCTTCGTAAATTTTTTAGGCGATCGCGGTATTTCATGAAGGCAGTCGCGATAATGCGCGGCATGGCGCCAAGCTCATTACAGACGAAGCGCCTAATTCCTTCAGGACTTTAATCCATGTCTCAACAAGAAGCTTCCAGTCACAGCTCGAAACCCGTGCTGCCCTTGGTAGTGGGTGCGATTGGCGTGGTATTCGGCGACATCGGCACCAGCCCGCTTTATGCCATCCAGCAAACTTTCAGCCCGGTCTATGGCTTGCAAGCGGATTCGGGCAATGTGCTGGGTGTGTTGTCGTTGGTGTTCTGGTCGCTGATCATGATCGTGACCTTGAAGTACCTCTTCATCATCATGCGCGCCGACAACCGTGGCGAGGGCGGCATTCTCGCCCTGATGGCAGTGGTGCAACGCAGTCTGCCGATTGCTTCGCCATTAACATACGGCGTTGGCCTGCTTGGTATTTTCGGCACGGCATTATTCTTTGGTGATGGTGTGATCACACCTGCCATTTCGGTGTTGTCGGCAGTTGAAGGTTTGAGCGTGGTGGCGCCGAGTTTGTCGCGTTTCATATTACCCGCCACTATCGTGGTATTGATAATTTTGTTTTCCATTCAACGCCGCGGCGTGGCCGGCATTGGCAAATTATTCGGGCCGATTACCGTCGTCTGGTTTGTTGCAATCGGCATGTGCGGCATTGCGCAAATTATTCGTAATCCTTCGGTATTGCAGGCACTTAATCCGGTCTGGGCATTCTTGTTTTTTCTGCATCACGGTGTTGCGGCATGGCTTTCATTGGGCGCAATAGTCTTGGCCGTCACCGGTGGCGAAGCCTTATATGCCGACATGGGACATTTTGGCCGGCATCCGATTCGTCTGGCTTGGCTTGGCGTTGTTCTGCCTTGTTTGCTGTTGAATTATTTTGGTCAGGGCGCATTGATTCTTGCCGATCCGAAAGCCGTCAGCAATCCGTTCTATTTGCTGGTGCCCAGTTGGGGGCAAATGCCGATGGTGGTGCTTGCAACACTGGCAACCGTGATTGCATCGCAGGCACTTATTTCAGGTACGTTCTCGGTAGTTCGCCAAGCCATCCAACTGGGCTATTTGCCGCGCATGCTGATCATTCACACTTCTTCGGATGAAATCAGTCATGTCTACATTCCCTGGGTAAATCGAGCTTTGTTTATTGCGGTCATGGTAGTTGTGCTCGGATTTAAATCTTCTGCTGCGCTCGGTATCGCCTATGGCGTATCAGTGACCGGTACGATGCTGATCAGTGGCATTCTCACCATCATTCTCGCTTCCGAACGTTGGCATGTACGGCCGATACTGTTGTGGCCGATGGCGATGGTTTTCCTGACCATTGACCTGGCTTTTCTAAGTGCCAATTTAGTGAAGTTCATGGAAGGCGCCTGGTTTCCGTTATTGCTGGGTGTGATCGCCTTTACCGTGATGCGAACTTGGCGACGTGGTCGCGATCTGGTGCGTCAACAAATCAATCGCGACAGTTTGCGTATCGAACATTTCATTCACAGCTTGATGGTGGAACCGCCGGTACGTGTTCACGGCACGGCCGTTTTTATGACGCCATCGAATGATTATTTACCACCGGCTTTGTTGCACAATCTGAAACACAATATGGTACTGCACGAGCGCAATGT
>JBDTTC010000198.1:0-4625 GCA_039930825.1 Arenimonas sp. | reverse complement strand
GCGGCATGAATCAGGTGGTGGTAATGCGCCAAATCGGCGCCCAATTCGCCAAGACCCATCGCGACAACGTCGAACACGTTACCGGTCAATGCCAGTGGCACTTCCTGTGCGAGACCAGCGATTTTAATACCGCCATTACGTACTTCACCGTCATCGGCTTTGATTTGACCGTCAAGCAGACGCATCAAGGTGGATTTGCCTGCACCATTGCGACCTACGATACATATGCGTTCGTTGGTTTCAATACTCAGGTTCACTTTTTCCAGCAGCAAAGGGCCGCCGACGCTGAAATCAACGTTTTGGAGAGTTATAAGAGACATGTCGCTATTTTACAGGCTTGGCTAGAGCTTTAGGTCAAACACTACAAACTTTATTGCGTCCGGTACGCTTGGCTTGATACAAGGCCTTGTCCGCAGTTTCCAAAAGTTCATCCGAAGTGCCCTGTCTTGCACTAGCTGCGCCAATACTGAGGGTAACTGTCAGCGGTTTGGGCTCGATCTCAAGTGCTGTTTGCGCCAAATTTTGCTGCAAGCGATGGGCAATCGTGCTGGCTTTATCAATATCGGCACCAAATAAAACGATAGCAAATTCTTCGCCACCATAGCGTGCGGTGAAGTCCTGTTCGTCGCGGACAACCTGCGCTATTCGCTCCACCACACTTTTTAAACAATCATCGCCAACACCATGACCGTACTGGTCATTGACTTGTTTGAAGTGGTCGATATCGAGCATCAAAACTGCAATCGGTAAATTCTGTTCGAAGCACACCGCCATCAGCTTGGGCAGAGTTTCATCCAGATAGCGACGGTTAAAAATTCCGGTAAGCCCATCGCGCCAACTAATATCTGACAAGCGCTGATTGGCTATGCGTAACTGCCGAGCAATTTCGGCAAGCTCTTCGGTGCGTTCTTCAACCCGTCTTTCAAGATTGATTCTGGCATCGAGCTCAATGCGTGTATTTTCATTGCGCAACAAAGTAATGCGATAAGCCAGCGAGAAAGAAAGCAGCAACATTTCCGCAGCAGAGCCAAATTGCAACCCATATTCTGTCAGCAAACTGCGGGGCAACAAACCAAACGAAGACAAAGGGACAGCTACGCCACCCAGCATTAGCAAACTCCAGGCCAGCATGAAATAAATCGCCGGCACATAACCTCGCTTTGCGCTCAGAATACCGGCGATGGTGATCATGATACTGAAACTGATCAAGCTAACATTCAGTGCAATAGTCGCAGGCATCAGCATTTCGGGGACGCAAGCGAGCAGACCCAAAACCAGAGCGACGGGAAGTGCAAATAGACTCAGCTTGCCAAGCAAAGGAACTTTTTCTTTCAGGTTGAGAAAAGTGCGGGAAAACCCGACTGAACTTGCCATCAATAGAGCCAACGCAATGGGCAATGACAGGTTCTGCCACTTCGGGCTTCTAGGCCATAAAAACTGGAACCCATAGCCGCTGAAACTTAGCATCAACAAGGCAAATGCAAGCGCATAAGCGACATAGTAAAAGTAACTGGATTCGCGAATCGATACCATCACGGCAAAGTTGTAAAGCAGCAGTGCCAGCAAAATACCAAAATAAACGCCTTCACCGATTTGCTCGTTATGCGTAGATAAAAGCAGACTCGCTTCCGAATGCACCCATAACGGTGTTTGTATTGAACTAGTGGACTGCACACGCATTAATAGCTGCGTTGGCTGGCCTGCCATTCGAAGCAATCGTGTATTTAAATAGCGATGGGGAACGCTGCGTTGGTCAAACGCTAGTGAATCGCCCATCAACAATGAGGCTTGTAATTTTTTATCAATAAACGGAAATATTTCGATCCGATCCAAGCGCGACTGGGGAATCACCAATAAGCTGGTACAGGTCTGAGCTGTTGCCGGTAATTCTACGAATAACCACAATGCGCCCTGCACGAAACCGAAACTATGACCTTGTTCAGCATTGTGGACTTTGACGAACTTACCTGACCGCACTTCTGCCAGCGCCGCTTGTGGTTTTAATGAAGCATCATTGTCCAACTTGACGATCAGGGTTTGAGTAAGCTCTTCACCTTGCGTTAGGACCGGACACTCCGGCCATTGCGCTGCGCTCGCTGTCGTTGCCGACCATAGACCAAAGCAGCACAGTGCATATTGCACCAACGATTTCCATTGGATTTTCGCCATGGCCTAGTTTGCACAGCTAAACGGTTCCTTGCCAGCGCTTTATGCCTATTCCTGCTACCTTAAGCATCAAGAAAATCTTATGGAGCTCGCAGCATGACCCGTAGTTCAAAATTCCGCGCCTGTCCGCTCTGCGAGGCTATTTGCGGCTTGGAATTACAATTCGAGGCGGACAAATTGATCGCCATTCGCGGCGATGATGCCGACCCCTTTAGCCGTGGTCATATTTGCCCAAAAGGCAATGCGATTCTCGACCTGGAAGCCGATCCCGACCGCTTGCGAAAACCGATGCGGCGCATCGGTGATCAGTGGCAAGAGATCAGTTGGGACGAAGCTTTCACTTCGGCGGGCAATGAGCTGGCCATTATCCAGAAAGAATACGGTGCCAATAGTATCGGTACGTATCTCGGCAATCCGAATGTGCACCACTTTGGCCATATCGCCTACTTGCCGTTTTTATTGAAAATAATCCGTAGCCAGAACGTTTTCAGCGCATCGTCGGTCGATCAGTGGCCGCACCAGTTGGTGAATGCGCAAATGTACGGACATCAATTTTTGCTACCTATTCCCGATATTGATCACACCGATTATTTTTTGATGCTGGGTGCTAACCCGATTGCATCAAATGGAAGCCTGATGACAGTGCCGGACGTGAAGGAACGCATCAAGGCACTGACTAAGCGCGGGAAGCTTATCGTCATTGACCCACGTAAAACCGAAACTGCCGCTATCGCCAGTGAACATCACTTCATTAAACCAGCGAGCGATGTGTATTTCTTGATTGCATTCCTGCAAGAACTTTTCAAAACCGGCCCTGCTCGCTTGCAATCTTACGATGAAAAAATTGTCGGTTGGAGCGAAGTCATTTCTGCCATTGAAAACTTCCATGTTGAAAATGTTTTTGAACTGACCAATATGACGCCGGAAAAAATAAAGACGATGGCATCGGATTTTTATCATGCCGAAAAAGCCGTCGCCTACGGTCGCATGGGTTTGTCGGTACAGGAGCACGGCAGCCTATGCCAATGGCTGCTGCAACTGATCAACATCTATACCGGTAATCTAGATAAAGTTGGCGGCGCCTTGGCAAATGAAGCTGCCTTGCCTATTACAGGCAAAGGGACTTCTGCCGGTGCGCGCGGCCGCTGGACTAGCCGAGTTAGAAACCTGCCCGAGTTCGCGGGTGAATTGCCGGTATCCGTACTATGTGAAGAAATCATCACCGAGGGTGAGGGACAGATTCGTGCCTTGATCACCAGCGCCGGGAATCCGGTGCTATCGACACCCAATGGTCAGTCGCTGGACCATGCATTGGATAAGCTCGACTTCATGATTAGCATGGATGTCTATATCAATGAAACTACGCGCCATGCCGATTTAATTTTACCGCCGGCATCTTTCCTTACCCAGGATCATTACGACTCGGTGTTCAATGCTTTCGCCGTTCGCCGTGTCGCCAGATTGAGCCAACCGATTCGCGAACGCGATGCCGATGAACGTGCTGATTGGGAAATCATCAATGGCATCGGCGCTGCATTTGCAAAAGCGACTGGCAAAGATTGGCAAATACTGCCGCCACCCAAACAAATGATTGCCATGGGACTTGCGCGCGGCAATTCCGGCTTGAGTATGCAAGATCTGGAAGCTGCAGAACATGGGATAGATTTAGGTCCATTACGTCCATCGTTGATGACACGGCTGGAAACAAGCAGCGGCAAGATTGAAGCGGCGCCTGAATTGTTCATGCAGGCGTTGGCAGAGCTCGAGATTCCCGCTGAAGCTGATAAGAAATCATTGCAACTGATTGGCCGTCGGGACATTCGCAGCAATAATTCCTGGATGCATAATTCGCCGCGTTTAGTGAAAGGCAAAACCCGGCATCAGCTTTTAATGCATATAGATGACTTGCAGGAACGTGGCATTAGCGATGGCAAATCGGTTCGTGTGCGTTCGGATGCCGGCGAAATTCTGGTAGAAGTCAAAGCCAGCGAAGATTTGATGCCCGGCGTAGTATGCCTGCCACATGGCTTTGGTCATCAGCGTTCCGGACTGCAAATGAGCTTGGCCGAAAAAGTGCTGGGGTCAAGTTATAACGATTTGACCGGTACGGAATTACTGGATGGGCCTTCCGGCAACGCAGCATTGAATGGTGTTCGGGTTTGGGTTGAAGCGGTGTAGGTCGGGCCCTGGCCCGACATGGACATCATCGCAATCTGTATGGAGCGTCGGGCCAGGGCCCGACCTACACAACTTTAATAATCACTTTGCCTTTTGCGCGCCCAGCCGCCAGGTATTCAAACGCCTCGACACCCTGTTCAAACGGAAAAACACAGTCGATGACCGCCTTGATTTTTCCTTGCTCGATCAATGGCGTAATTTGATCTAGTTGTTTACCACTGGACTCGGTCATATAGCGAAAGTAGCGGGCATTTTTTGTTTTCGCCGTTGCATAAACATTG
>JBDTTC010000197.1:0-2306 GCA_039930825.1 Arenimonas sp. | reverse complement strand
GTACTGATTACCGGTGCGGGCGGATCAATTGGGTCCGAATTGGCACGTCAATGCGCACAAGCGCGTGTACGGAAATTGATTTTGCTGGAACGTGCTGAGCTGCCACTGCTGGAAATCTGTGAAGAACTAATATTGCTTGACCCAGGTTTGGAAGTCGTGCCCTTATTGGCGGACTGTGGCGATAAAGTTGCCTGCTTGCGTGCAATGCAGCATGGCATTCCCGATTATGTTTATCATGCAGCGGCAAATAAGCATGTGCCATTGCTTGAAGCGCAGTTGAGGGAAGGCCTTCGCAATAACGTCCATGCTACCGCCACACTGGCGGAGGTTTGTCGAGAATACGGTGCGCTGCATTTTGTATTGATTTCTACCGACAAGGCTATCCAGCCCGTCAATATTCTGGGTGCGACCAAATTGATGGCGGAGCGTACCTGTCAGGCGGTTTTCAACGATAGTTCTACCCAGCTGAGCATTGTACGTTTTGGAAACGTGCTCGATTCTTCTGGAAGTGTTGTTCCCATGTTCCGCAAGCAGATTAATGCAGGCGGGCCAGTGACTGTAACGCATGAAGAAGTCAGTCGCTATTTCATGACGATTCCCGAAGCTTGCCAATTGATCTTGCAAGCACTCAGTATGCCTGAACCCTATGCGGTCATTTATACGCTCGACATGGGCAAGCCGGTTGCTATAAGTGAACTCGCTGAGCAGATGATTCGTCTTGCAGGAAAGCGCCCGGGTGTGGACATTCAAATTCAATACACCGGTCTGCGTGCCGGAGAAAAACTGCATGAAAGTCTTTTTCATCCGGATGAAACTTATACACATACCGAAAATCCGCGCGTGCTCGAAGCCAAACCGCGTGACATAGATGCGCAGCTAGTATTACGGCAGGCTGAGCTATTGGCACGGGCTTTACAGAACGGCGATGATGATGTGCAGCTGCTCGCACTATTACGTGAAGCTGTTCCTGAGTACACTGTTATTCAATATTGAGAAACAAGAAAAATGACTCAACGTATTCGCAAAGCAGTTTTTCCGGTGGCTGGTCTGGGCACGCGTTTTCTTCCCGCTACCAAAACGGTGCCGAAGGAAATGCTGCCAGTGGTGGATAAACCACTTATTCAATATGCCGTTGATGAAGCCATCGAAGCAGGCTGCGACACCATGGTCTTTGTAACCAACCGCTATAAGCACGCGGTTGCCGATTATTTCGATAAAGCCTACGAACTCGAACAGAAACTTGAAAAAGCCGGTAAATCCGAATTACTAGCCTTGATTCGCGACGTATTACCACGCAATGTGCGCGCAGTCTTCGTTACCCAGACCGAAGCTTTGGGCTTGGGGCATGCAGTACTTTGTGCAAAACCGGTTATCGGCAACGAACCGTTTGCCGTATTGCTTGCCGATGACCTGATCTGGAATAAAGGCCCGGGTGCATTGAGGCAAATGGCTGATTGTGCCGAACGTGAGAATGCCAGCGTGATCGCGGTGCAAGACGTTCCGCGCGAGCAGACTGGAAGTTACGGCATCGTTGCAACCGAAAATTTTAGTAACAGGCAGGGCGTTATTTCTGCCATCGTCGAGAAACCTAAGCCCGAAGTTGCACCGAGTAACCTGGCTGTCGTCGGACGCTATGTATTGAGCGGCCGCATTTTCGATTTGCTTGAAAAAACGAAACCCGGTGCAGGTGGCGAAATTCAATTGACGGATGCAATTGCAGCCTTGTTGAAAGAAGAAAAGGCATTGGCTTATCGCTTCGAAGGGCGTCGCTTCGATTGCGGCAGCCGCATAGGTTTGATTGAAGCCACGATTCAATATGCACTCGATCATGATGATCTAGCAGATGCGGCTCGCGAATACATGATGCAGGCTTTGAAGAAGTAATAAGTCGAGTCGTGGCCCGATACGTTTAAATTTGTCGAAAATTTGTGTCGGGCTAGGGCCCAACCTACACTATCGTTATGACGACTGGAAATTCGGCAAATTACTATTCAGCAACTGCAAACTCGGCACGTTCTCGCCCTCCGTTATCCGCGAAAAAGTCCTGCAAGGTCTGTATCGTTGGCGGCGGCTTTGCCGGTATCAATACGGCACTCGGCCTTGCAGAACGAGGCATAAAAGATATCGTGCTTTGCGAAGCCAAACACTTGGCGTTCGGAGCGTCAGGACGAAATGGCGGCTTTGTATTCGCCGGGTTTTCCCGTGGCCCGGAAAGCCTGATCAAAGATTTAGGCCCGCAAGCAGCTAGGCAACTCTATCTAGGTTCGGTGGAAGCCGTGAACTTGATAAGGCATCGCATCAAACAG
>JBDTTC010000196.1:0-18615 GCA_039930825.1 Arenimonas sp. | reverse complement strand
GGAATAACGCTAACGGTACGACGTTTGTTCGGACCTTTTACTGCGAAGTTCACCGTGCCGTCTTTAAGAGCAAACAGGGTGTGGTCGCGGCCCATGCCGACGTTTGCACCGCGATGAAACTCGGTACCACGTTGACGAACAATGATATTGCCCGCGTCAATTGCTTGACCGCCGAACATTTTCACGCCGAGGTATTTTGGATTGGAATCGCGGCCGTTGCGTGACGAGCCTACGCCTTTTTTATGTGCCATGACGTTTTCTCCTGAGCTTAGGCAGTGATGCCGGTGATTTCGATTTCTGAGTAATGTTGACGATGGCCCATCTGTTTACGGAAGTGCTTACGACGACGGAACTTCACAATGTGCACTTTGTCGAGACGACCGTGCGATAAAATATTTGCGCTAACAATTGCGCCCGCTACTTTCGGCGTACCGACAGTAATGGTTTCGCCATTGCCGATCAGCAACACGTCATTGATATCAACGTTGCTGCCTGCTTCGACATCGAGTTTTTCAACGCGAAGTCTTTCGCCTTTCATAACGCGGTATTGTTTACCGCCAGTGATTACAACTGCGTACATGACCGGAATTCCTCTGTAGTTATTTTGGAAACACCTGCCCGAGGTCGCGGGACAGGAGCGGAATTATGATGCAAAAAGCTTTGCATTTCAATAGGTTCGTAGGAAAAACAGCTTGAATACGGCTCCAGAAATGAGGGGTTTAAGCCCTTAAAAGCCGAAAAATGCGGCATTTGTCTCAAAAAGACCGCACCGCGCTCCTGAAACTCGACCCAAACCCGGTCACAAGTTAAAGACACCAAACTGGTAAACTAATGTGTTCCCCCCCAGACCTGTCAGGCGCATGGACAAGATTAGTATTCGCGGTGCCCGCACCCACAATCTGAAAAACATTGATATTGATCTGCCGCGTGACAAGCTGATTGTCATTACCGGACTTTCCGGCTCGGGCAAAAGCTCGCTCGCCTTCGACACCATTTATGCCGAAGGCCAACGCCGTTACGTTGAATCCCTGTCGGCTTACGCCCGTCAATTTCTGTCAGTGATGGAAAAACCCGATGTCGATCATATCGAAGGCCTGTCACCGGCGATTTCGATCGAGCAAAAATCGACCTCACATAATCCGCGCTCCACGGTCGGCACGATTACCGAAATTTACGATTATTTGCGACTGCTTTTTGCGCGTGTGGGTTCGCCGAAATGTCCGGACCACGGTTTTCCGCTCGAAGCCCAGACGGTCAGCCAGATGGTAGATGCCGTTCTGGCATTACCCGAAGACACCCGACTCATGTTGCTCGCACCGGTTATTCGCGAACGCAAAGGCGAGCACGTACAAGTGTTCGAGCAACTGCGTGCCCAGGGTTTTGTGCGTGTACGCGTGAATGGTGCCTTGTATGAAATTGATCAGGTGCCTGCGCTCGGCCTTCGAAACAAACATACGATTGAAGCCGTGATTGATCGCTTCAAACCGCGTGCCGATTTGAAACAACGACTCGCTGAAAGTTTTGAAACCGCGCTCAAACTCGGCGACGGCATGGCTTCGGTCATGGAAATAGATAACGACAAAGCGGCACCGATTTTATTTTCGTCGAAATTTTCCTGCCCGGTCTGCGATTTTTCCTTGCCGGAACTGGAACCACGCCTGTTCTCGTTCAACTCGCCGATGGGTGCTTGCCCTTCTTGTGATGGCTTGGGCATCAAAGATTTCTTCGATCCAAGTCGCGTTGTCGTGCATCCGGAATTAAGTCTCGCTGCTGGCGCAGTGCGCGGCTGGGATCGTCGCAATGCTTACTACTTTCAGCTAATAGCATCGCTGGCAAAGCATTATGCTTTCGATGTCGATACGGCTTGGCAAAAACTCCCTGAAAAAATTCGCGATGCCATTTTGAACGGCAGCGGCGAAGAGATCATTTCCTTCACTTATCTGACCGAATCCGGTGGCCGCACGCAGCGCAAACATAAATTCGAAGGAATAGTGCCTAATCTGGATCGTCGTTTCCGCGAAACCGAATCGCAGGCGGTGAAAGAAGAACTATCGAAATTTATCAGCGTTCAGCCCTGCCCGACCTGCAATGGCGCACGCTTGAACAAAGCCGCCCGCAGTGTGACCGTGGCAAATAAAACACTGTCGGAAATAACCCGCTGGCCGATTGATGAAACCATTGCTTTCTTCATGCAATTGAAACTGACCGGCTGGCGCGGCGAAATCGCGGTCAAGATTGTGAAAGAAATTCATGATCGTCTGCGCTTTTTGATGGATGTTGGCCTGGACTATTTAACGCTGGAGCGTAAAGCCGATTCCCTATCCGGCGGTGAAGCACAGCGTATTCGTCTGGCATCGCAAATCGGTGCAGGTCTGGTAGGCGTGATGTACGTGCTCGATGAACCTTCGATTGGTTTGCATCAGCGCGATAATGAACGCTTGCTCGGAACGCTCACCCGTTTGCGCGACATGGGCAATACCGTGATTGTGGTTGAACATGATGAAGATGCGATTCGCCTTGCCGATCACGTGGTCGATATCGGGCCTGGCGCTGGCGTGCATGGTGGTGAAATCATTGCACAGGGCACGATTGATGACATTCTGAAAGCGCCACGTTCGCTGACCGGTGCTTATTTATCCGGACGTATGAAAATCGAAATCCCGAAAGTACGTCATCAGGCAAAACCGAAATCGACACTGAAATTGCTTGGCGTTACCGGCAACAATTTGAAGAACGTCGATCTCGAAATTCCAGCCGGCTTATTCGTTGCCATTACCGGCGTTTCCGGCTCGGGTAAATCGACCCTAATCAACGACACGCTCTATCACATTGCTGCAAACGAATTGAACGGTGCCTCGCATACCATTTCGCCTTATCGCGAAGTACATGGCATTGAGTTGTTCGACAAAGTGGTCGATATCGACCAGTCGCCGATTGGCCGTACACCACGTTCGAATCCGGCAACCTACACCGGACTATTTACGCCATTGCGTGAATTATTCGCACAGGTTCCCGAGGCCCGCGCGCGCGGTTATTCGCCGGGTCGCTTCAGTTTCAATGTGCGCGGTGGCCGTTGCGAAGCGTGTCAGGGCGACGGCTTGATCAAGGTCGAAATGCACTTCCTGCCCGACGTTTATGTGCCTTGCGATGTCTGCCACGGCAAACGCTACAACCGCGAAACACTCGAAATTTTGTACAAAGGCTACAACGTTCACGACATTCTGCAGATGACGGTAGAAGACGCGCTCAAATTATTCGAGCCGGTACCGACGCTTGCAAGAAAATTGGAAACATTGATGGACGTCGGCTTGAGTTACATCAAGCTCGGTCAAAGCGCGACCACGCTATCGGGCGGTGAAGCGCAACGCGTGAAATTGTCGAAGGAATTATCACGCCGTGATACCGGCCAAACCCTGTACATTCTCGATGAACCAACCACCGGCCTGCACTTCCACGACATCGAACATTTACTTGCGGTGTTACACAAATTACGTGACGACGGCAATACGATTGTCGTGATTGAACACAATCTTGACGTGATCAAAACGGCTGACTGGATTATTGATCTTGGCCCTGAAGGCGGTCATCGCGGCGGTCAAATTATCGCCCAGGGCACGCCGGAAGATGTTGCGAAGAACCCCGCCTCGCATACCGGACGTTTCCTTGCAAAAATGCTGGAAGCACCGACTAAAAAAGCGGCAAAAAAAGCACCAGTTACTCGGAAAAAAACCGCATGAAATCACTCTACAAAATAGAAATGGATATCCGCTGGGGTGATCTGGATGCTTTCAACCATGTGAACAATACAGGCTATTTGCGCTTCATTGAAGAAGCGCGTGTCACCTGGTTTAAATCACTGGTGGAAAACTGGGCTGCAGCCGATTGCGCGCCGATTCTGGCGGCCATTCAAAACAATTACAGAAAGCCAATTTCCTGGCCGGAAAAAATACACGTCGAGTTGCTTTGCGAACACATCGGAACCAAAAGCTTGAAGCTGGCCCATCGCATCACTTCAACTTCCGACGATACGATCCTTTATGCCGATGGCCACACCATCATGGTGTGGGTAAACACCTCCAGCAACACTACAGTGCCATTGCCGGAAAGTGTTTTGAACGCTTGTCAGTAGGAGCGCCTTTAGGCGCGAAAAATCTGGCGTGAGTTATCGCGCCTAAAGGCGCTCCTACAATTTCGGCGCCTTCTTTAAAACTGGAAGCTCCGCATAGACCTTGCGCCCATCAGCCAACACCAAGTTAACACTGGCTTTATCGCCTTCTTTCAATGCACGCAATGGCTGCATCAACATCACATGCAAACCACCGGCTTCAAATTTCAATGAAGCCCCCGGCTTGATTTCCAGCACGCCTGGGTCGCGCATTTTACTAACGCCATTTTCAACCACCGTGCGATGGATCATCGGCATGCCAAAGTCTTTGCTTTCGACATTGGCAATAGTGATGCTGGTTTTGCACGGATTGTGCAGCACCATATATCCGGCAAGTGTTTGCGCGCCCGGCGGTGCACTTCTTATCCATGCTTGCTGAATTACCGGCGCACATTGCAACGCAGTTTTTGCAGGCATTGGTTTCGCTGCCGGAGCAGCAAGACTTGCAACAGAGGCTGAAGCAAGCACCGTGGTTATTAGACCCAAATAAAGTTGTCGTCCGTTCATGTGCCTATGATACTTTTATCTGAGAACGGAGTCCTTATGAAATTGAATATTCTTGCCGCATCCACCACTTTAGGCCTCGCCCTTATGAGCAACACAACCCAAGCCGCCGACGGCTCCCTGACCATCTACAGCGGCGACTATGAATCGGTCGCGCAATCCGAAGCGAGTGCCGGCAGCCCCGGCTTCGCCTTGTTTGAGCGCAAACTAGGTTTCGATCTGAAAAGTGGCGACAATGAAGTGTCTCTGGGCGGCATGCCCAAGGGCATGGATTCCAGCTCACTGATCTTGAAACCCGATGGCAATGCGAAAGTCCGTGGCCAGCGCTTCGATTTCGCTATCGCCGGTCAGGATGAATTGCTGCGCCGTGCCTTGGGCCAAACCGTCACTGTCGAACAAGCCGTGGGCAATGAACGGCAAACCTATACCGGACAATTGATGTCGGCTGGCAATGGCCTGACCTTGAAACTCGCCGATGGACGAATCAAGGTTTTGTCGAACTACGCCAGTTTCGAATTGCCACGCTTGCCTGCTGGCGTGGTGAACGAACCGACGATGCATTGGACCATCAATAATCCAAATGCCAGCCATGAAAATTTTGTACTTTCCTACGCCACTTCCGGCCTTGCTTGGCGTGCAGAGTATTTGGTGAGTGCCAGCGGCTTTGGCAAAGAGTGCAAAATGGATATCGAAGGTGCCGCGATGGTAGTAAATCGTTCCGGTACCGATTTCAATAATGTGATGTTGACGCTGGTGGCCGGACAACCGAATCGTGCGCCATCAGCAGGACCACAGATGATGGCTGCAGCTGCACCGATGATGCGTAAAAACATGATGGTGGCCGACGGTGCACCCGATGCCCAGGCTTCCGGCGAATACCAAGCCTACAAATTACCGAATGCCGGTTCACTGCCACAAGGCAGCGTGCAACGTTTGCCCTTGGTGAATGCTGCCAACAACATCGCCTGCGAACGTCGCTATGAAACCAATTACAGTCTGGGTGACTGGATGCCGCCGTATCCGATCATCGATGCCAATTACGGCGCGGGTGATGACCAGGAATTACCGGTATTTGCGACGCTGCGATTCAAGAACAGCAAAGCTGTAGGTCTTGGTGTGCCCTTGCCCGCTGGCCGCGTGCGAATGTTCGACGGCAAAGACTTTCTTGGTGAGGCCAATATCAACCACACGGCCGCCAATCAGGACGTCACCTTGCAGATCGGCAATGTCTTCGATTTGAAATCCACCCGCACCCGCGAGGATTTCCAGATTGATCGCGATGGCCGCACGATGGTCGAACGCATCAAGATCAAACTGATCAATTCGAAAGCTCAAGCGGCCACCGTGCGCGTCAGTGAACGCCTGCCTCGCTGGACTAACTGGGAAATGGTGTCGAACTCTGTTCCGTTCGAAAAGCGCGGCGCCCAGACCGTCAGTTTTGATGTGCCGCTGGCTGCCGACAGCGAAACCACTTTGACTTACACTGTGCGTTATCGTTGGGCAGCCGACATCAAAATTCCAAATTGAGAATGACGACATGATTGAGATTATTCAGCACGGCTCTATCCATGAAATTAATCTGGCGCGCCCCCCGGTAAATGCCATGAATTTCGATTTACTCGATGCTTTGACCAATGCGATTGAAGCAGCACCGGCAAACGGAGCGCGTGGATTGATTTTGTCTGGTGGCGAGAAAGTATTTTCAGGTGGACTCGATGTTCCTTACCTAATGTCCTTGGACAAGGCTGGACTATTACGATGTTGGTCGCGTTTTTTCGATGCTGCCCGCGCACTGGCAAATTCCTCAGTGCCAGTCGTCGCTGCCATCGCAGGCCACAATCCTGCCGGCGGTTGCGTACTGGCACTGTGCTGCGATTATCGTGTCATGGCACGCGGCCCATTTCGTATTGGCTTGAATGAAACGCAGGTCGGCCTAGCGGTACCGGAAGCAATTCAATATTTAATGCGCCGGGTTGTTGGTGCTCAACGTGCGGAGCGTTTGATTGTCGCCGGCGCGATGGTTGAATCCGAACTTGCGCATCAAATTGGCCTTGTGGACGAATTGTGCGATCAGGCAAACGTGATTGATGCTGCTAAAACTTGGCTTGATGCAACTCTTGCG
The DNA here is from genome assembly GCA_039930825.1 of Arenimonas sp. GTDB lineage: Bacteria > Pseudomonadota > Gammaproteobacteria > Xanthomonadales > Xanthomonadaceae > Arenimonas. Next base: position 11,824 of record JBDTTC010000196.1, on the reverse strand, counting down.
CTGCCATCTTCGCCGATGCTGGCGACGCGGAAAATTGCTCGCGCAGATGTCGTCCATGCATTGTCGTCATTCAAGGATGCCGATTTGGAAATGTTTGTTGCAGGCTGGTACTCGGCAGATACGCAGGCGGCGCTAAAAGCCATGATGATGAAGCTAGGAAAATAGAGTTGCACCGGAGTAAAGATGCGATGTTCAAACCGGTATTATTGGCAATGCTGTTTTGTTTGACAGTCTTGTCGGTTAACGCTGAAGAAAGCGTGCCATCGTCCAATAAACCGACATCGATTGAAACTGCGAAAAGCATAAAGATTGTTTACGAACAAACCGCTCCGGAAACCGAGTCGGACAAAGGAACGCTGATACTGTATCGCCCCTTCAGGTTTGCCAATTTAGCCGGCTCACCAAACGTCAAGGTGAATGAAACACTTATTGGCGAGCTCAGGAATAATAGATTCATAGAACTAAGTTTGCAGCCTGGCGAGTACCTTATAACGCCCATTCGCGATGACTGGTGGAATATCGAGTGCGGCAATATTCTGGTTACCGTTGCAGCAAAATCCAGAACCTACGTGCGAATGGACTCTTCATCCGTCATTTCGGATGTCTTGATAGTCAATGGCACTGCTGTATCCGCCAGCAGCAATGATAAATGCTGGATTGATCCCGTTGAAAAAACTGAGGCCGAGCTCCAGCTAAAAAAAATAAAACGCGCAACGGAAAAGCAGCGCAGGCCACACGGAAAGGACTAAATGCTTACCGCAACCAAACATCTACCCGTCGATTACGATAAACCGCATTATTCGTGAAACTCAGCGGAAGGCTATAACCCACCCCTCTCACTCGCATTGGACTGATACCAATCTCCGTCAGCGATGTCGCTACCAGATCGGCATATTCATTACTCACTGAATTGGCCATGTAGAGGGAAGATTGCTTGTCTGCGTGACCAATCAGGATCACCTTGCGATTCCTGTTTTCAGGGCGTTGCATAAAATCCTTCAGGCGTGCCAAGTCCTGCGCGCCCCGACTGTCGAAAATCGAGAATGCATTGCCGAAACGGAAAGACAGGGACATTCTTGAAGCACCATCAACCCATTGCATATATTCCGCAGGCAAATTCTTTTCCTTCGTTGCCGGGGTCAGCATTGGCGCGAGACTCAAGAAACCATGTGCCGCGAGCAAACGCTGCCCTTCCTCGGATTCCGCATACGTGACGAATCCGCGTCCGAGCGCCGTTACAATCTGCCCGGTATAGAAATATAAGCGTCGCGTTAAGGGATAATCCTCCGTCTTGATATGCAGTTGATCTGCTGGAATCAGCCGGTTTCCAACGCGAATCGGTAGCGCCCTGAAAGTGCCGGCACTGGTCGAAAATTCAGTAATGCCGATGGCATTGGAATCTGCCGCTATCGCTATCCGAATTTCATTCGAGTCCCGATGACGCCGGGCATTACCAGTGGCGGCAGTGGAGTTCAAAATTGTCGCTTGCATTTCTGCCAAGCCAGTCTCCTGACGCGCAATGTGTACGCGAATCGCGCCCGGCTTGCCTCCTAATTGTTTCCAATCGGTAATATCGCCGGAAATTATTTTAGTCAGCTGCGACAAGTCCAAGCCTGTGATTTGGTTGCTCGGATGCACGATAGCGGTAATTGCCTGCAATGCAATTACATGCTCTTGGTCAGGCGAATTAAGATTACCCAATTGCCAACCATCATCGATTTCCTTTGCAGACAAGGGTCGCGACATCATTGCGATTTCGGCATCACCATTGACTAAATCCTGAAATCCGGATCGGCTGCCCTTCCCGAGTATTTCTATTTCTAACAAGTCCGAATCGCGCTTGGCAGAAACCATTTTCAATCCGGTTTTTGGCCGAGTCGTCGTGACTTGGCCGTAGCCAAATTTCTTCATCCAAGCTTCGACCAATACGGGAACGATGCGATCTCCGAGTGTGTTGGAGCCGTTGATTCGAATCGTATCTTGAGCCAATACGGACTCGGTAAAAAATAACAGCGATAGTAAGAATGTCGAAAGCAGTTTTTGACGGATCATGACTAAGTTGACCTAAGGAGGTTCGCCGTATGGCGCTCCATAAGCTACTGGCATAGCACTACTGGATTATGACAAAAACGAAAATACCAATTTCTGTATCATTCGATTTTATTTTCGGGTTTCAACCGGATTATCACCATCAACAATCCATCCGCTCCACGACGGCGGAAATATTTTTGCGCCTGATAACCCGGCAATTTCCATCGCCAATAAATTATGGCAGGCAGTCACGCCTGATCCGCAATACAGGATGGTTTCGGAAGCAGTATGCTGGCCAAGCAAGCCGAGGAAATCCTGTTTCAATAATGCTGGCGAACGAAAACGTCCATTTTCGAGATTCAGGCCGTAGGGACGATTCAATGCTCCCGGAATATGGCCGGCAACTTTATCAATCGGCTCGATGTCGCCCCTGTAGCGTTCCGGTGCACGTGCATCAAGTAATAAACACTCATTGCTCGTCAAATTATTTTTTATGGTATCAACGCTCACGATTTGGTGCACATCAAAGTCGGCGTGGTAAAGCGAAGGAAGATGGGTAGGCAAGTCGTTATTTACCGGCAAACCAAGTTGCGACCACCGTGCAAAGCCCCCGTCGAGTACCGCAACGTTTTCATGGCCAAGCAGTCGCAACAAATACCAGAATCTCGCTGCGGCCATCGCACCATCGTTGGCGTCATACACCACCACTTGTGATTGCCGCGAAATACCACAACGCATCAAAGTTTGACAAAAATCATCGGCATTCGGTAATGGGTGCCGCCCGAACTGCGCGGGTTTTTGCTTGTCGGATAAATCATGATCCAAGTGCACATACGATGCATTCGGAAGATGTGATTCCTGCCAGGCCGTTTGTCCGGCATCAGAATTTGTTCCGCCTAAGGCAAAACGTGCATCGACGACCACTAAATCCGGATCATGAAGATGCTCAAGCAATTCTTCGGCAGAAACAATCGTATTCCAGTTCATCGTAAGCTCACCTGTTCAATCCGCTTTCTGAAATTTACCAAGATTGAGGCAGTCGCACCCCATATCCGGTATTGCTCATACTGAAATTCGATAATAGTCCGATTCTTGCCCCGGTATTCAATTTCAATTGGTTTCGCATTGGCTGGATTCAGCACGAAATCTAAGGGCACTTCGAATATTTCATCGACTTCATCGGGGTCTGCCTTAGCAATGAAATCGGAGGATACTTTTGCCACTACCGGATAGACATGGAAACCGGTAATCGTCAGGAAAGAATCCAGATAACCAAATGGTTCAATATAGTTCGGCAGCATTCCTGTTTCCTCATGCGCTTCACGCATTGCTGCCGCAATTGGATCGGAATCGCTGGCTTCGATGCGTCCGCCGGGAAAACTGATTTGTCCCGCATGATGCCGCAACGCTTCGGTACGACGGGTCAAAATCACGTGCAAGCCGGAGCTTCTTTCGATGAGGCCAATCAATACTGCAGCGGGCCGAATCACAGTATCGTTCTCAGCGATTAAATCAATCAGTTCGTGGTGATTCCAAGCTTTATCAAGCGGAGGAGTCGCTGCGGAGTACAAAGCCTCAGGAAGTGATTCAAAAAATATTCGGGGGTTAATCACGGATCATGCGCGTTGCAATTCGCGACCGGGCAGTACTACATTCATAATATGGGTGCGCTGATCATCGCTATAGGCTGACCATGATGCAATTTCATGACCGGTACGGTAGCAACCTTCGCACATGCCCTGCAAATCAAGAGCACAAATGCCAGTACAGGGACTTAGAATCACACGTTGAATATTACTCATAATGAAAAACGCGCTGGTTTCCCAGCGCGTTCTTTTTTTATTTTACATTGACTAACTGGAAGTCATAGACCATTGCCTGGTTTGGACCACCCGGTGCGCGGGCGTCTTTACCAACACCCTTTTCTGGTGGGATGGTGATTTCCCAACGCGAACCAACCGGCATTAACAAGACTGCTTCGCGAAGGCCAACTGGCATATCGGCAACTTTCAGAGTTGGTGGAGCCAACGGGCTGGAAGTAAAGGTATCACCCAGTGCCACGCCGCCCGACAAAACACCACGCATATGGGCAACGACCGAGCCGGTAGCAGTCGGCTTTGCGCCGGTGCCTGCCTGGATTACACGGTATTGAACACCACCCGGCAAAGTCACGACGCCTGGCTTGGTTTTATTGGCAGCCATGAATGCATCTGCCTTTGTTTTGTTTTCACGCGAAACTTTTTCGAAATTGGCGCGTGCGTCTTTTTCCATTTTTTGTTCAAAGTAGCCTAATGCGTTACCCATTTTATCTTCAGCCGTTGTTGGCTGTTTCTTGGCAATCGCATCTTGCAAACCACGAGTAGCCGCAGCTGCATCTATGTCTGCGCCGGAGCGCGCAATCATTGCGCCACGCTCATAACCCAAGGCATAACTAAGGGTAGCTTTATCTGGCACAGCGTACTGTTGTTGCGCCGGAGCTGCAGGGGCTGGGGCTGCCGTTTGAGCCAAGGCAACGCCGGCGGTTAAACTAAGTGCCGCCAAAGTGGCAGCCAACAAACGCAATTTCATTTAGTGAATCTCCAGTAAAATAAACGGGGCCTACGACAGCCCCGAGACGCGATAGGATACCGGCCTTGAGGCTGAACCGCCACTGACGTGCCGGTTTCGGGTGATAACAATGACCTATCACAGGCCGCAAAGTTCCCTACATTCAAGTATTTGGAGTTTCCATGGCATTTCAAAATCTGCTAATCGAGCAAAAAGAGCGGGTACGGACGATCACTCTGAACCGGCCTGACAAGCTCAATGCGCTAAATCGAGCGACTATCAGCGAGCTGCATATTGCTTTCGACCAAGCCGCTGACGACGACTCCGTAAACGTGCTGATACTGACTGGTGCAGGCCCGAAGGCCTTCGTTGCCGGGGCAGACATCGCGGAAATGAATGGCTTAAGCCCTGTACAGGCACGCGATTTCTCAAAGCACGGGCAAAAATTAATGTCGAAAATCGAGCAACTGGGCAAACCGGTAATCGGCATGATTAATGGTTTTGCACTGGGCGGCGGCATGGAGTTGGCGATGGCCTGCCATTTACGTTTTGCGTCTGAAACAGCAAAGTTTGGCCAACCGGAAGTCAATCTTGGCTTAATCCCCGGCTTTGGCGGCACCCAAAGATTGTTGAGACTTGCCGGTCGCGGGCCAGCATTGGAATTATGTCTAGGTGGACAAAATATTGATGCCGCACGCGCCTATACCTTGAATTTGGTCACACGTATTTTCCCTGCAAGCCAATTACTCGAAGAAACCGAAAAGTTTGCCGCCCATCTGGCGCAATTAGCGCCGCAAGCATTACGAGGAATTATCGATGCGATTCACTTAGGTGGCGAAGCCGGACTCGATGTCGGGCTCGATTACGAAACCCAAGGCTTTGCGATCGCATTTTCAACCGACGACATGAAGGAAGGCACCCGTGCTTTTCTTGAAAAGCGCAAACCGCAATTCGTCGGGCATTGATTCCGGAACGCATCGTGACTCTGATCGACCCATCCGAACAAGCGAAACGCGATGCCGCGCGTTTACGTTATGAACGCAGGAATCTGCGCCTCATTCGTGTGGCGGAAGAAAAATACCAACGCCATGAATTGAGCAAAGTGGATGCCACGACTTCTGATGCCGTTGCTCAAGCCTTGGCGCGCGCAAAAGCTAAACGCGAACAATCGAAAAAAAATAGTATTTAAATAAGCTGCGCTGTGGGAGGGCCGTCAGGCCCGAAGATGAGTCGCAATTCGGGCCTGACGGCCCTCCCACCGGGGAAAACAATCATGAAGCTAGAAAATCGTCGCGAATTATTTTCCCGCTTGGCCGAATTGAACCCGAATCCAAAAACCGAGCTGGTCTATTCGAATCCTTTCGAATTATTGATTGCCGTGATGTTATCGGCCCAATCCACCGATGTCGGCGTGAACAAAGCGACAAAAAAACTTTTCCCGGCTGCCAATACTCCTGCAGCAATTTTAAAGTTAGGTGAAGCCAGCTTGAAGAAATACATCAACACCATCGGCCTGTTCAACAGCAAAGCCGCCCATGTCATGGCAACCTGCAAAATATTGCAGGAGCAGTACCACGGTGAAGTGCCCGACAATCGTGAAGCACTTGAGTCTCTACCAGGCGTCGGTCGCAAAACGGCGAATGTCGTGCTCAATACCGCTTTTGGACATCCCACGATGGCGGTTGACACCCATATATTTCGCGTTGGCAATCGCACTGGGCTGGCCAAGGGCAGCACGGTACGTGAAGTCGAAAACAAGTTAATGAAGGCCGTACCTCCGGAATATCTATTGAATGCCCATCACTGGCTAATTCTGCACGGCCGCTATGTTTGCAAAGCCAGAAAACCAGACTGCCCGAACTGCGTCATCCGAGATTTGTGTCAATTTAAAGATAAAACGATGAATTAAATTGAAACTGTCACATTAACGAAACTTTCATGTTCTAGAGTGCTCGGCATCTCCACACACCCACACGGGCATTTACCATGAAACTTGCACATAAAGCTCTTGCACTGGCCGTTTTGGCGGCACTTTCCAGCACGGCCTCGGCCGAAATCGCCATTGACGTCATCGGTGGTTCCGAAATCACGTTCGAAGGATTGATTCAGGGCGATTCCAGCTGGTACGACAACGATGTCAAAAATTTGAATGATTCCGGTACTGATGGTACGGATTCTGATCAATCCCTGCGTCGTGCGGAACTCGTTTTTAAAGGCAAAGGCCCAGGTCAATGGGAATGGGTCGTTGGTTATGATGCCCGTGCCGACAAATGGCTTGACACCAACGTCAAATATAAATTTAGCGGCTTCACCAGCATTAGCATTGGTCAGTTCAAGCAACCCAACAGCATGGAAGAATTGAGCAGTACAAAGAATAATGATTTCATTTCAAAATCCATGACGACCAATCTGCAAGCTATTGCACGCCGTACTGGCGTTGCTGTAACCACAGGCGGCGATTCTTGGACGCTGACCGGTAGTTATTTTGATCGCGAATTGACTCGTAACCTTGCCAACGGTAAAGGCTTTGGCGCTCGCGGAACTTGGGCGCCGATGCACGACGCGGGCAATATCTTTCACCTGGGCTTGTCTGGCGTTACCTACGATGCAAAGGACTTACTCGATCCAGGCCGCGCACGCTTCCGCGTTCGTCCTGATGCCGATTTGGCTGGTCAGCGCTTGATTGACTCCGGACAATTCACCGATGGCGACCAAATCACCACCTGGGGTGGTGAGGCCGCATACGTGCATGGCCCGATCAAATTACAAGCGGAAGCCATGACGACCAACTTGACTCGTAATTTAAATTCGGACTACAGCTTTGATAGCTATTACATCTCGGGTGTTTGGAATATTTCCGGCGAAACATGGGGCTACAAGGGCGGCAACATCACTACAGGTCTGCCGGAAGATACATCCAAAGGCATGTGGCAACTTGGCCTGCGCTACGACCATGCAGATTTAAACGATGGCTTGGTAACCGGCGGCAAGGAAAGCAACTGGACTGCAGGCGTCAACTATTACTGGCGTTCGAACTTTAAGTTCGCCGTGAACTACGTGATGGTGGACAGCGAGAAACGCGCCAATATCTTTGCGCCATTAATCAAAGACAATCCGAATATTCTGGAATTCCGCGCTCAAATTTACTGGTAATCCCTGAAATTAAAGTAACAAAAAAAGCGCGGCTCTGGCCGCGCTTTTTTTTGCCTGACGTGAAATATTCGAAGTCACATTACTGTCATAAACAAGACATTAAGCCGTCATGTTTGCGCCACACAATGCCTACCATCAAAAAACTTCTCTACTGTCTCATCTCCCAGGAGCTAATCGTGTTGACACAACTGAAACGCAAAATCGCTTTTATCGGCCTCGCCGCCGCTCTCAGCTTCAATCTGCAGGCAGCTGAATCTAATGGGGCAGGTGCATCCTTTGTATTCCCAGCCATGACAAAATGGTCTTCGGATTACAACAAAGCCACACAGAACCGTATTAACTACCAATCCATTGGTTCCGGCGGCGGCATTGCACAAATCAAAGCCAACACGGTTGATTTCGGCTCGTCTGATGCCCCAATGAAACCGGCTGATCTTGATCAATTCAATCTTGGCCAATTCCCTTCAGTGAGCGGTGGCATTGTCCCCGTGGTGAATATCCCGGGCGTTGCTGCAGGTGCCATGCGTTTGGACGGCACAGTCTTGGCAGATATTTATCTCACCAAAATCAAAATGTGGAATGACCCGGCGATTGCCGAGTTGAACCCACAACTCAAACTACCTGCACTGCCTATTCGCGTTATTTATCGTGCAGATGGTTCCGGTACAACCTTTAATTTCGCAAATTACCTGTCGAAAATGAGCCCGGAATGGAAAACAAAAATCGGCGAAGGCACCACAGTGCGCTGGCCTGGTGGTTTCGGTGGTAAAGGTAACGAAGGTGTTGCTGCTTATGTAAAACAAATCAAAGGCGCCATCGGTTACGTTGAACTTAGCTACGCTACCACCAACAAGCTTTCTTACACAGCCATGAAAAATGCTTCGGGTGCTTATGTGCAACCGAACCTGAAATCGATTCAAGCCGCTAGCGCAAGCGCAGACTGGGCGAATGCCAAAGATTTCTATCTGATAGTCACCAATGCTCCAGGTGCAGAAGCTTGGCCAATCACGGCAACGAACTTCATCATCATGTCCAAGAAGCCCAAGAATGCTGCCAATGCTAAAGAGGCAGTCAATTTCTTCCGCTGGGTCTATGCCAATGGTGATGCTGCCGCTCAGCAGCTTGGCTACGTGCCATTGCCTGCTGATCTGGTGAAACGTATTGATGCTTACTGGGCTGCCGAATTTAAATAATCATATTTAGCATTACACTAAGCGCCCCAGCAAATGCCGGGGCGCTTTCTATTTACACTTTGGGAATTTCGATTCATGAGTGCAGCCACGGCTCTCGCCGAACGTTTAAGAATTGTCGAAGCTCGTGCAAGTTCGGATAATTTCAAAGACAGATTCTTCCATTGGCTACTCGCAGCGGCAGGTTTTTTCGTGTTGTTTTCACTGCTTGGCGCGATGTATGTCATGTTCGCCGGTGGACAAGCGGCATTTGCGAAAGAAGGCTGGAAATTCATCACGACCGATTTTTGGGATCCTGCCAATAATATTTTCCAGGGTTTGTCGCCCATTGTCGGTACGCTTGTCAGCTCTTTTATTGCCCTGCTGTTTGCGGTGCCGATCAGTTTCGGCATTGCCCTGTTTCTTACCGAGGTTGCTCCCGTCTGGCTTCGCAGTCCGATTGCCATAGCCATTGAATTGCTGGCCGGCATTCCTTCGATCATCTATGGCATGTGGGGCTTGTTTGTTCTTGTTCCGATGCTCGGCGAACACGTTTATCCGTGGATCAATGACAATCTCGGTCAACTACCATTGGTGGGCCAATATTTTCAAGGTGTACCGATTGGTGTGGGCTTGCTTACCGCTGGCACCGTGCTTGCAATCATGATTATTCCTTTCATCGCATCGGTGATGCGTGAAGTCTTTTTGACTGTCCCTACCCGCCTGAAAGAATCCGCTTACGCATTGGGTTCGACAACCTGGGAAGTTGTGTGGGACGTTGTTCTCCCTTACACAAAGTCAGCCGTCATCGGCGGCGTGTTCCTTGGATTGGGCCGCGCGTTGGGCGAAACGATGGCGGTAACTTTCGTTATCGGCAACGCCAATCGGTTGGCTAGTTTGCTGGAACCCAGCACCTCAATTTCCGCGACGATTGCCAACGAATTTGCTGAAGCTTTCGTCGATGAACATCGCGCTGCCTTACTCGGTCTTGGCTTTCTTTTGTTTGTTGTCAGTTTTTGCGTGTTGGCTGTGGCGAAATTATTGCTACTGAGCCTCAAACACCGTGAGGGCAAGTAATGGCCACTCAATCACAAAACATTTTTTTACGTCGCAGAATTATTAATGCAATCGCCATGCTGCTGTCATTCAGTGCTGCAGTTATCGGTTTGTTTTTTCTCGGCTGGATTCTGTGGACGACATTTTCAAAAGGCTTGCCAGCCTTGAGCTGGAGTCTGTTCACAACGGCCACTGCACCTCCTGGCGAACCCGGGGGCCTGGCTAATGCTTTAGTTGGCAGTCTTGTGCTCTGTTTATTCGCTGTGTTGTGGGCAACGCCGGTCGGGATTGCAGCCGGTACTTATCTTGCCGAATATGCCAACCATACCAAACGCGGCGAATTGATTCGTTTTATCAACGACATTTTACTATCGGCGCCTTCCATCGTCCTCGGTTTATTTATCTACACCGTGATCGTTCGCCCGATGGAAAGTTTTTCCGCCTATGCCGGTGTCATTGCATTGGGTTTTATCGTGTTACCAGTCGTGGTTCGTACCACCGATGAAATGTTGCGCTTGGTGCCAACTCAAATGCGTGAGGCGGCATTGTCGCTTGGCGTTCCGCAATGGAAAGTGACGACGAAAGTTCTTTATCGCGCGGCACGCTCGGGAATTACTACCGGTGTATTACTAGGTTTGGCGCGCATTAGTGGTGAAACCGCACCGTTGATCTTTACCAATACCAATAACCAGTATTGGAGTTTTTCGCCGACATCGCCGATGGCCAATATTCCGATGACGATTTACGAATACGCGAAAAGCCCCTTTGAAGATTGGCAGCAACTGGCTTGGGCCGGCGCATTGATTGTGACTTTATTCGTGCTGCTGATAAGCGTTGTAGCACGCATTATTCTGATGAGAAACAGGATTCAAAATGACTGAGACAACTCTAACCCGCAAGCCAACTACCGTTCAGGCAGATGCTTCGGCTGCCAACGCTCCGGCAAAATTGACCGCCCGCAATCTGAATTTCTATTACGGCGATTTCAAGGCCATCAAGGATGTGAATTTTGATGTAGCCGAGAAATGCGTGACTTCACTGATTGGACCATCGGGCTGCGGCAAGTCCACCCTGCTTCGCATCTTCAACCGGATTTATTCGATTTACCCGGGCATGCGTGCAGAAGGTCAGGTCATGCTGGATGGCGAAAACGTGCTCGATCCGAAATATTCATTAAATAAACTTCGTAGCAAAATCGGCATGGTGTTCCAGAAGCCCGTTCCCTTCCCGATGACGATCTTCAACAATATTTCCTATGGCATTGGCCACTACGAAAGCCTGTCGAAAGCCGACATGAATAATCGTGTGGAAGAGGCGCTCCGCCAAGCCGCCTTGTGGGATGAAGTGAAGGACAAGCTCGGTCAAAGTGCACTCGGCCTTTCCGGTGGTCAACAACAAAGGCTTTGCATTGCACGTGCCGTTGCATTGAAACCTGAAGTGATTTTGTTTGATGAACCAACCTCGGCGCTCGACCCGATTGCTACCGGTAAAATTGAACAATTGTTCGCCGAATTGAAACAGCAGTTCACCATTCTGATCGTGACGCATAATATGCAACAAGCAGCACGTTGCTCCGACTTTACGGCCTTCATGTACATGGGCGAGCTGGTGGAATTCGGCGTCACCGAGACCATGTTCACCAAACCCACCAAGCAACAAACCGAAGATTACATTACCGGTCGATTCGGCTAATTTTCTCAAAAAACAGTTAACTCATGATAGAGCGAGTATAGAAATGGTCCACGAACATATTGTTAAAAGTTTCGATAGCGAATTGCAGCGCCTATACGGCGAAATACAACGCATGGGTGAAATCGCGATCTCGCAACTTGATGCCGCAGTGGATGTATTGCAGCGCCGCGATTCGG
>JBDTTC010000195.1:0-9995 GCA_039930825.1 Arenimonas sp. | reverse complement strand
CTTCCACTGTGGATTCCGGGCCACCGGAAAGGATAATGCCCTTCGGATTGAACTTCGCAATCTCGGCCGGATCATGATCCCAAGCCCAGACTTCACAATAAACCCCGAATTCGCGAATTCGACGGGCAATCAGCTGCGTGTATTGCGCACCGAAATCGAGGATAAGGATTTTGTCGTTATGAATATCCTGGGACTTTGAAATCGGTGCTGGCTGGGCTGACATTTTTTATCTCGGTAGATTTAGTGCCAAGTTTTTTTACCTTATGACGCTCGGTAATTTGGCGGCTCTTTGGTGATTTGCACATCGTGGACGTGGCTTTCGCGGGTACCGGCAGAAGTCACACGGACAAATTTCGGACGCGTACGCATTTCTTCAATCGTGGCGCAGCCGACATAACCCATCGAGGCACGAACGCCGCCGGCGAGTTGATGCACGATATTGCCAAGCAAGCCGCGATAAGGAACGCGGCCTTCGATACCTTCGGGTACCAGCTTGTCGGCGTCGCTGGCATCCTGGAAATAACGGTCTTTGCTGCCCAGTTCCATAGCGCCCAGACTACCCATGCCGCGATAGCTCTTGTAACTACGGCCCTGAAACAGCTCGATATCGCCAGGCGCTTCTTCGGTACCGGCAAACAAGCCGCCAATCATTATCGTGCTTGCACCTGCTACGAGAGCTTTTGCAATATCACCGGAGTAACGGATACCGCCATCGGCAATCAACGGAATTTTGCCCTTGAGTACATCGGCCACCATACCGATTGCAGTGATTTGCGGCACGCCGACACCTGCCACGATACGTGTGGTGCAGATCGAACCCGGACCAACACCGACTTTCACTGCGTCGGCACCATGGTCCATTAATGCCAAAGCAGCATCGCCAGTAACAATATTTCCGCCGATCACTTGAACGTTCGGAAAATTCTTTTTGACCCAGGCAATGCGATCCAGCACGCCTTGTGAATGGCCGTGTGCGGTATCAACCACAACAACATCGACGCCGGCATGAACCAGAGCTTCAATACGGGCTTCGGTATCGCCGCCAACGCCAACCGCTGCGCCGACCAATAATTGCTCGGATTTATCTTTGGCGGCGTTTGGATTATCGCGGGCTTTTTGTATGTCTTTAACAGTGATCAAACCGCGTAACTGGAACTCATCGTTCACGACCAGCACTTTTTCGATGCGATGCTTGTGCAACAAGGCGATAACTTCTTCTTCGCTAGCACCCTCTTTCACCGTGACCAATCGTTCTTTCTTGGTCATGATGTGGCGAACGGGATCGTCGAGTTTTTTCTCGAAACGCATATCGCGTCCGGTGACGATGCCAACCAATTGGCCACCTTCAACCACGGGAACGCCGGATATATTTCTGGCACGAGTGAGTTTCAACACTTCGCCAATAGTGGTTTCCGGCCCAACCGTGAAAGGCTCACGGATCACACCAGCTTCGAAATTTTTGACTTTCGCCACTTGTGCAGCCTGCTGCTGCAGACTCATGTTCTTGTGAAGGATACCAATACCACCCAGCTGAGCCATCGCAATGGCGAGGCGCGCTTCTGTAACCGTATCCATGGCTGCGGACACGATTGGGAGGTTTAGAGTGATGTTTTTAGTTAGCTGCGTGGAAAGACTGACGTCTTTCGGCAAAACAATGGAATGGGCTGGAACGAGCGAGACATCGTCAAAAGTTAAGGCTTCGGCCTGAATACGCAGCATGTGCGGCTCTCGAGCTTGGGAAGCGCGAAATTATACCCTAGATAAGACCGCAGGGGCGCATGCTTGCTTCGCCTAACGCTGCGACAGACCATAAGCTCAGCAAGCATGCGCCCCTACAAAAAGGCCAGACTCACTTGAGGAACCCAGGTAATCAGCAACACAGCGAGGCCCATCAAGAAAACGAAAGGAATGCAGGCACGGACAAGGGTCAAAAACGGTTTATTGAAGCGGTATGAGGCAATAAACAAATCCATACCAACTGGCGGAGTGAAATAGCCTATCTGCATATTGGCCAGCATGATGATCCCGAAATGTACCGGATGAATGCCATATTGCATCGCAACCGGCACCAGCAACGGCGTAAGAATTACAATCGCCGAGAAGATGTCCATCAGCATTCCAACCAGTAGCAGCAGAATATTCAGCAGAATCAGGAATACCCAGCCCGTATGAACGTGCTGACTCATATACCCGAAAAGTGCATCAGGTACTTGCTCATCGATTAGCCAGCCCGAAAAAGCTAATGCCGCGCCTAGAATTACCAGAATCGCACCGACTAAACGCATCGATTCCGCCATCACACCAGGCAGTTTTGAAAATTTAATTTCCTTTTTAATCAGTACAGTTACGACCAATATGTAAAGTGCTGTCACGGCTGCGGCTTCGCTTGCTGCGAACTTCCCGGAGTAGATGCCACCCAAGACGAAAATAGGTAATGGCAACTCCCAGCCGGTATCTTTGACAGCAGCCCAAAGCTCTTTGGCATCGAAGCGTGTGGTGGAACGAGCCTGCCCGCGAGTAATCCACATGGCATGTACGGACAGGATCGTAAGCATCAATATTCCGGGCAGGATTCCCGCCAAAAATAGATCTTTCATGGTTACGCCTGGAGTAGTCCCCAGCTGCCCAGCCACGAAGCCGTACAAAATTAACGGCAAGGATGGTGCGAATAAAAGCCCGAGACTGCCTGACGAAGTCACTAGCCCGAGACTGTAATTTTCGGCATAACCCGCTTGACGCAAGGCCGGATATAACAAAGCTCCGACCGCGACAATGGTCATGCCCGACGCGCCAGTGAATGCGGTAAAAAAAGCACAGGCGACAACAGCGACTATTGCCAGCCCGCCAGGCATCCAGCCGATCATGGCATTGGACAATCTCACCAAACGCTTCGGCGCCCCACTTTCGCCCAGCAAATAACCTGCCAATGTGAATAAGGGAATGGCGATCAAACCGGACATATCGCCAAGCTGGTAGTAATTAATCGCGACAATAATCAAGTCGGCGCCGCCAAAGTGAAAGCCGATGAAAGCGATAGCCGCGATCACGGCAAACAAGGGCATACCCATCGCAGCCAGAATCAGAACCACCAGCAGAGCCCAAATCACAGTATCTGCTCCGGTGGCTTACTGAAAGCTGCAAATACGAAGCGCAGACTGATCAAACCAAAACCGGCAACGAAAACACACATTGGCCACCAGCTCGGAATATTGGCCACGAAAGTACCGGGCGCTTCGCGTTCTAATTGCACCATACCCCAGCCATACCAAGTCAAAGCGGCACAAATGGCACTAGCCGCCAACTGGGTGACAGTCCAGACGAATTGATGGATTTTTGATGGCAGTAGCCGCGGTAAAGCATCAATGGCGATATGTTTTTTCTCGCGCGTGGCACTTAGCGCCCCGAGCAACGCAAGCCATAACACGCCTTGTCGGCTCACCGGCTCGGCCCAAATAAAGCCGGTATCGAAAAATACCCGCAGCAGAATTTGTAGCACCGACATCACCAGCAACGCCGTTAATAGCGTTGCCAACAACCAAGTTTCAAATCGGTGTAGATGTTGCTGGGCTTTTTCAAACACTTATTTCGCCCCTGCAGCTGCCTTACGTACGGCATTCACCATCTCGGCAGAAATAATTTTTTCTTTTTCGAGCTGTGTCGTCACCTGTGCACCAATGCCACGCCAGCGGGCATTTTCTGCAGCATCGAGCTTGGTAATGACTAGCCCCTGCTTTTTCATGGCCGCCAGCGCAGCTTCATCATCACGCTTAATATTGGCATCCATTTTTTTTGCAGCAGCACCGAATATATTGCTTACGATTGTCTGATCGGCCGAGCTTAATTTCTGGTAAGCCTTGATATCCAACACCATGAAGCCGACCACGAAACTCATGGGCAAATCGACCATGCTGCGCACCTTGCCATGCCATTGCAATGCCACGGCACCACTCGGCGTATTGGCAACGGTATCTACCAAACCGGTTTGTAAGCTAGTAAATACATCGCCCAAGGGCAAGGGAATGGGGGTGATGCCGCCTTGCTTGAATACGCGTTCTGCGATCACGTCATTTTGCGGAATCCACAACTTGATCGAATTCATTTCTGCGCGGGTACGAATGGGCTTGGTACCCATCATGTAGGCAAAACCGATGCCCGACGCGCCCAGCATTTTATAACCTTTGGCTTCGAAGCCTTTTATCAGCAAGGGGTCAATTTGAACCCGGGCTTTATCCACTTGAGCCCAGTTATCGAACAGGAAGGGCATGCTGTAAATCGGGGCGTCCGGATAGACCGCCGCTAACTCACTCGAAGTCAGTACACCGCCCTGCAATTGCCCTAAGCGCATCTTGCGCAAGACCACAGCATCAGGCCCCATCACGCCACCGGGATAGAACTTGATCAGAACCCGACCCTGGGTTGTGGTTTCAATTTCTTTTGAAGCAATGCGCAACTCCCGCATCCATGACGAGCCGTCAGGTGCCAAAGTCGCGATTTTAAATGTTTGTTGTGCCTGAACCTGGGTGCTTAGACACAAGGCAAATACGAGTAATAAAAATCGTTTCATAATCCCTCAAAAATAGTCTTTACCACTGACGAGTAATTGCTTGGCCTGATCTTGCGCCAAGGTATTGATAAGAGTGTAACCGTTGGCCTTTGGATTCGCGTTAATGACTTCATTCAGTAACTGATCATGCAACTCCTGATTGAACACCAGGCGCGCGTAGTACTGGGCCAGCGCTGTTTTAGCATAGAGATTTTTGCCTTCTGAAATGGCAATCGCTTTTTCGAAATAGGCACGACCGACTTCCGGCTTGCCGCCCAGTGCTTCGGGGCGCAGTGAATTAATCACACCCAAATAAACGTAAGGAAGGCCACGTTCATGGTTAGCATCTAGCGCCACTACACGCATCAGCAAGGCATCCACTTTCGGCAAATCGGCAATCGACCCCCAATCTTCACTATTGCTTTGCAAAAACCCAGCCCAGCTCGATGCGAGCGCATAAAGCAAAGCCGTATTTGTGTCCTTATTCACCACCGCTATAAATGCATCAATATCATTATCGAGTGCGCGGCATAAATCGGTATCGCTTAGGCATACTGCAGCTCTAGCGTAGTCCAATGATTTATTCGAGAGTCTTTTTGCCCGGACCATATCACCCTGGGTGAAATTACCTGCATAGGCACCATTGAGTTGTGCCGCAGCGAGTAAAACGCCGGCATTGGATTTGTCGCCGGGCTCCTGCCCTGCAATCAAGCCATCGAGCAACAATAAATAGGCCGGCAACCCGTCGCGCACGGTGGCCGGGTCTTCACTATTGAGTACGGCATTACCCAGATTTCTCGCAAAGCTATCGGTTGCTTTCCCGACAATCGAAGCACACCCGCTCATAGTAGTGGCGACCAATAATGCTAGTGCGATTTTTTTCATGCCTTAGTCTCACATACGATGTTGACAAATTTGCGTGATGAAACAATTCTTTACCTAGCGCAGATCAATCTCCGGACTCTGCAGCCTCGAGCGTGTTTTGCATGAGTGTTGCTACCGTCATCGGCCCTACACCACCCGGTACAGGCGTAATCCAGCTCGCACGTTCAAAAGCCGCTTCAAACCCAACATCACCGACCAAGCGCCCGTCATCCATGCGATTGATACCTACATCAATTACCACGGCACCCGGTTTTACCCATTCACCCGGAATCAAACCCGGCTTGCCTACCGCTACCACTAGAATATCGGCCTGTCTTACCTGCATTTCTAACACGTCTTTTGGCGTGAATTTGTGACACGAAATCGTAGTACAGCCAGCAATCAGCAATTCCAGGGCCATCGGACGACCTACATGGTTACTAACGCCGACAATCGTCGCAGTGGCACCACGCACCGGTTTATCGGTAAATGCCAGCAACGTCGTGATACCGCGCGGAGTGCAGGGACGCAAGCCGAATTGCCGTAACACCAGATGCCCGACATTTTCTGGATGAAAACCATCCACATCCTTGCGCGGGTCAATTCGATGGATCAATGCACTGCCATCGCGATTTCCTGGCAAAGGCAACTGCAGCAATATCCCGTGGATTTTGGGGTCTGTATTCAACTGATCGATTAGTTGCGCAATATTTTCATCGGATGTATCGGCAGGAAGATCGTAATCGTAGGCCTTAATACCGACTTTCTTGCAGGCTTTGCGTTTATTGCGTACATAAACTGACGATGCAGGATCTTCCCCAACCAGTACCACGGCTAGCCCGGGGCGTGCCTTGCCTGACGCAACGCGAGCACTAACGCGCACCGCGAGCTCATCTAACAGGGAATCGGCAATGCCTTTGCCATCCAAAATTCGGGCGCTCATCTGCAATCCAGCCTAAAATCAGTGTGCATTATCCCTGATGCCTACCCTAGACCGCCACATCGGAGTCCAAATGAACCGCACGGAATTTGAAGCTGCCGCATTCCGCCGCCTGCTTGCACACCTCGATAGCCGCAAAGAGGTACAAAATATCGACCTGATGATTCTGGCCGGTTTTTGTCGCAATTGTTTAGCCGACTGGTATCGCGAAGCTGCGCATGATGCTGGCACTGAAATCAGCAAAGACCAGGCACGCGAAGTAATTTATGGCGAAGCTTTCAGCGAGTGGAAAGCAAAATACCAGCCAGAGGCAACACCTGAGCAATTGGCTGCCTTCGCCAAAGCAAAGTAGGAACGGTGTATGCCGCGAACGATTTGCGACGGAAGTTATCGCAGGCCTTTTGCGGCTTATATCGACCCTACGAAAAACGCCCCGACATGCGGGGCGTTCTCGAATTGAAATAAAACAATATTAAGCGGCTTTACGACGCGTAGTTTTTGCAACGCGTTTGGTGGCGCGCTTGACGACACGCTTGGCAGCAGGTTTTTTCGCAACGGCACGCTTGGCTTTAGCAGTCGTTTTCTTACCGAACTTGGCAAGAACCGGTGCCAAACGAGTTTCAGCCTGTGCTTTGGCTTCGTTTACTACGGCCAGCAATTGCTTCTGAATCGGAGCAACTTTGGCTTTAATCTGCTTCTGAATTTTGCTGCCTTCGTTTTGTGCCTGCTTGTTCAATTGGTTGAACTTGCTTTCAGCTTGCTTGCGCAATTTCTTGGCAGTCTTTTCGCCGTTCTTTACGCTATCGTTCAAATAGGTGCTGAAATCAACAACGTTTTGCAATGCATTGGCATAGCTGGAAATTGCTTTCTTGCGGCCCAGCGATACTGCGCCGATGCCAGCCAGCAACAAATCACGTGAGCCGGCTTCGGTTTTTTTCGTTGCCGTGCGAACGGTTTTAACTGTCTTCTTGGTACGTGCCATAAAACACCTCGTAGGTAGATGGTTGGCCGTATGGCCGGGAGATTTGAATTGCAGTGTTGGCCTAAATGCTTGAGTTTTCACACTAAATAGGCAACTCAACAATAATTCGATTTTCAATCGTTCGCGTTCCGGCTTGCACATCACGATACTTCGCGACATGCTTGGCAAAATTCTGGAGAGCATCATGGCGACGAAAAAAACCGGCTGGGCAAAATTTCCATACGATCAAAAAGCGTTTGATTTCTCCGGCGATAAACTCAAGAAAGCATGGTCGAATCTGCATAGTGGGGATTGCGAAGCCTATCCCGATGAAAAACGTGCCGCTGCATTGATAAAAGCCGCAGGCAAGGCGGCGCCGAAAGGACTGAATGCCGAACAATTGGCTGGCCAATTACAGCAAGCCTGGGCCGCCTATCATCATGGCGATTTTCAACAAGCTTTCGAATTATCGGAATCGTTGGGACCCGTTGGTGCATCGGTTGCCTGCAAAGCGATGGGCATCCATACAACTTATCTTGTCGATGATGAAGACGAACAACTCAAACGATTCGAACAAGCCGGAAAAATCGCCGAAACCGCCATCGCCGCATTGCCGGAAGAAGCCAATAGTCATTATCGTTTTGCTTTCACGATGGGGCGTTACAGTCAGGGCATCAGCATTACCAAAGCCTTGAAGATGGGCTTGGCGACTAAAGTACGCAAAGCACTGGATGCCACGCTGGAACTCGCCCCCAAACATGCCGAAGCACAAACTGCACTTGCGCTTTATCACGCTGAAATAATCAGCAAAATCGGCGCGATGATCGGTGGCATGACCTATGGCGCCAAGGCTTCAGAGGCCGAAAAGCTGATGGCATCGGCATTGAAATTGACACCCGATTCTCCGATTGCCCATCTAGAGCATGGCAATATGCTGATGCTTTTGTATGGCGATAAAAAAGAAGATGCAGCTGCCAATGCCATCGAGAAAGCCAGTAAACTCAAGCCAAAGGATGCAATGGAAAAGCTCGATGCCGAACATGCAAAATCACAGTTAGAGTAATTTCGGACTCATGGACATATCACGCACATACGAAGATATTTTCAACCATCGCGGCAGTCTTTATGACCGTGCAATGCAGGGCAGCCCTAAAGCACGGCAGCGCGAATTTGAATATCTCTTTACTGCCACACCACTGAAAAAAAACGAAACTGTGCTCGACATACCGGCTGGCGGAGGTTATCTGCAGGCATTCGTGCCCGATGGCATACAGGTCAAGGGGCTTGAAATATCCGAAGGCTTTCATGGCGAACCATCGGTTGTATCGGCATTCGGCAACTGGAATGTCGGAAAGTTTTCGCGTGGCGTTTGCCTGGCGGCGTCGCATCACATGGAAGACAAACCGCGTTTCCTTAAAAAACTGTCGGAACACATCGAACCTGGCGGACTCATTCACCTTGCCGACGTTGTTTCAGGCTCGAAAGAATCGGTATTTCTTGATGGCTTTATCGGCCAGTTCAATGAAACCGGACACCAGGGCATGTATCTGATGGAAAATGCCAAGGAAATCGCGGAGCAAGCCGGTTTGCAATTGGTGCGCGATGAAGTGCTGGATGTGTCATGGCGCTTTGATTCATTGACGGAAACGCTGGGCTTTGCCACTTTGTTATTTGGCGTTACCGGTTGTCCGCAGGATCGCCTGATGCAAATGATGACGACCTTGCTTGGCATGCATCCTCAAGGCGAGCAATGGATGGTTCCCTGGCACTTGCGTTACCTGGACTTCAAGGTATCCGGCCAGTCTTAAGCGCGGGTTCTGATACCGCGCCGATATTGTGCGATATAGGCATCAATCGAAGCCGCTTTTTCGCTGGTGTAGATAATACCGTCCGATTTATCGAAAATCAGCGGCACGTTGCTTGCCAAATACGAACTTGAGACGCCGGATTCGATTTGTTCGAGCGTGTCGTAAAGAAAAATCCAGCCGAAGTCCTGCTCGATCACGTCAGAGATCATCAATTCAATCCTGATTTCCTGCGCTACTTTAGCGAGTAGCTCGGTAACCGCCTTCTCTGCCGAATTGTAATCAAACATCACGAATGCCTTTTTATCTCTTCGCCATGAAAGCCGCCAAATTAGCGGCAGCCTGGCTACGTACTTTTTTCTTCAGGAATGAAGACCAACCCAAAATGACGCCAGGAGTACCGAGTGCCTGCTTGGACCAGCGCCAGAAATCGAAATGATCCTGATGCGAAATAATAAGACCATCCTTGAAACCGAATTTCGCATCGACAATATTGTGCACCATTCGCCCGGTCGCACTGAATCGATAACGCGG
Source organism: Arenimonas sp. (assembly GCA_039930825.1). GTDB lineage: Bacteria > Pseudomonadota > Gammaproteobacteria > Xanthomonadales > Xanthomonadaceae > Arenimonas. The sequence continues at coordinate 348 of JBDTTC010000195.1, read as the reverse complement.
TTCCCAGTGGGCCTTGCCTAGCAAATCGTCGGCAGCAATATCGGAATACTCGAATTGCCAGACGTCGCGGCCTTTTTCTTTCACTGTCGTGCAAAGCATGGTCCACATGCCAACAACTTCTTTTTTGCCGTGCAAAGAAAATGCCGGGTCCTCGAACTCGGCATTTTCGTGATAACAGCTCGCCATGGTCTCGGCGTCGAGATTCGCAAACGCGTTGTAGAACTTTTCAAGTAATTCGGCGTTTGCGTGTGACATGGACTTACCTCAATCCGGTTTCATTACGAGCGATTACCATACGTTGAATTTCGCTGGTACCTTCATAGATTTCGGTAATTTTGGCATCGCGGA
>JBDTTC010000194.1:0-6531 GCA_039930825.1 Arenimonas sp. | reverse complement strand
GGCGGGCCCTGCAGCAGGTTTACCAGAACCTGCTGCAGAAACTTCCGGTTTCAAGGCGGTTTGCGCCTGCAATAATTTCAATGGTGCGACGGCTGTCAAAAACACCGCAATCAATACACATGCCCGCATACTCGCCTCAGCTTTCCGGATAGCCCAAGCGTACTGCGACTGGCGTCAGGCGATCAAATGCTTTTTTGAAGTAGTCACGATAATGGCGCCAATGCCCACTCGGAAATTGGGTATCAAAGCCGGTGCGTCCAAGCATCGGTTGTGCGAGCATATTGGCATCCGGTACGGCATCCAAACCTAGCGCAGCCTGCAAAGCCAGTGCGACCGATGCCGCTTGCGTAGGCAAGCCATCAATTTTTACGACGCTGACGGATTCCGGGTTTTTTTCCAAATGATCGGCAAACGCTTCGCATGTCAGTGCAAGCCATTCGGCCGACAAGGATTCATCGGGATAGAACATGAAGGCCTGCGCGCTGCCATACACACTCCAGTTGATCAATGCATCGCGTGGATCGCAAATCACGGCAACCGTGCGTACACCTTTCAATGCTGAGGCGGTATAGGCATCGAAATGCGGAATCCAGTCAACGACTGTTTCCGGATCGAGGCCCGCTTGCCTGATACCGTTTTGCCAACTTTCTGCAGTACCTGCCTGCGCAGTGCCTGGCATACCACGTACACGACCAAAACCATCTCTGCGGGCAGTCAACAGATTACGGTCCAGCAATAATCGCGACTGCAGCGGCTCGGAAAGGGCTTGCAACACGACTTGTAGTCGGGTTCCTGCCGGTGACCACAGTAAGGTCCCTTTAATATCGGCACTGTCGTTCGGCATTGCGGGCGAAACCAGTGGCAAACGCGCCTGATCAAGCATGCGTTTCGCCATTTCGCGAAAACTTTCCGAAGCCTTGTCATATTGCTGCAATTTGTCGTACGTCAAACCACGCCATGCAAATACCATTCGCTCGGAATCGGCATTGGTTGCCGCGCCTTGCAGAGTTTCAAGACGTGCCAAGGCTTTTTTCGGATCCTTGCGAATTTCCGCCCGCAATTTAATGAACTGTGCATGCGGCAGGTTTTGTCTCAATGACAATGCTTTGTCGGCACTTGCTTCCGCTGCATCAAACTCGCCAGTGGTCTCGCGAACCTGGGCCAGCGATTCATGTGCATGCGCGCTTTCCGGCATTGCATCCAACCAACGCTGTAAAACACCGAGCGTTGCCATCAAATCATTGGCCGTCATCGATACCCGCATTGACCATAGAGTTTCATTATCCGTCACTGTTTTTAGAGCCGCCTCGATATGCTCAAGTGCTTCGGCAGGACGACCGTTTGAAGTCAGGATATTCACCAACGGCGACAACACCTGTGGACTCGCTGGATTGGCGGAATTCACCATCAGCAAATCTTCGAGCGCTTCTTCGGTCAGTCCGAGCTCGGCACGAACTTGCGCACGCATCATGCGCACGGAATGGTCGGCCGGCTTGTTGATTAACCACTGGCCGAGGGTGTCAATCGCTTCGGGCCATTTTTCCTGCGCCATCTGGCTACGCACCAAGCCGCGCATCACACCAGGATTGCCCGACTCCAACGCGATGGCATTTTTTAATGCTTGCTCGGCAAACGGCCACATGCCCCGTGCCCCGTAAGCCATGCCCAATGAAACCTGTGCCAATGGATTTTTCGGTTCCATTTCTGTTGCAGTCGTAAAACATTTCAGCGCCAGGTCCGGCTGGCCACTGTATTGCGCGATGTGGCCTTCCAGCAGCAATACTTGCGGATGGTCAGGATTCAATCTTTGCGCGAACTTCAGGTGCTTTACCGCTTCGTCATTTTCACCACGCGCAAGCGCCATATGCGCCAAGGTTACGTAGGCCTGCAACTGGTTGGGGTCAAGATTGACCGCATCTTTCATGCCTTGTTCGGCGGCTACGTAATCTTTTTGCCCCAAAGCCAATGCAGCGCGGCTAATTTGAAAGTCGGCACGGTCGGGGGCCAGATTGATCGCCTGATCAATCGCCACCCTTGCTCCGGCAATATCCCCACTACGTTGCAAACAAATACCAAGCCAGTGATGGGCTTGCGGATTTTGTGCGTCACTGATGGCGTAGGCTTGGGCAGCACTTAAGGCGGCGGCAACATCGCCGCGTTGCAACGCTTGGGTAATGGTGGCAATCATGAATGGGCAGGCTCGAAAAACGGAAGCCGTCATTATAGCCCGTTCCAGCCTTTAAGGCCTTCCTAGCTTGCTATGACGCTGTTTTGCAGTGCAAGGGCCAAGCGCTGAACGACCCAGCGTTCTGCATAACCTCGCATGGTCGCGCCTTCAATAAAACCGCAATGGCCGCCATGCTCTGCAATTTCCAGCATGGAATGTGACGGCAGTTGCAAATCATTGAAGGCTTCGATCGGAATAACGGGGTCATCGGCTGCGGCCAACACACTCACCGGAACTTGCAGTTTAGCCAAGCGCCCCTTGGCCACCGAATAACCTTCGAAATAATCTTCTTCATCGGTTTTGTCGGTATGGGCATCCACCAGCCAGCGCGTGAGTGAACGCATGTCTTTTTTCAGAATACCGTCGTCAAAACTGTGTTGTCGCGGAAACAGCGCGCGTTTCTTCAGCAATGAGCCGCGCCACTTTTTCATGAAATACCAGTGATAAAGCGGCATGCCTTTTTCCAGTTGCCGCATGACACCGGAAGGGTCCACTGCCGGACAAATGGCAACGGCATGCTTCAGCTTGATGCCGGCCGCCGGCGCTGCCAAGGCCAGACGTAATGCAAAATTTCCACCCAGGGAATAACCTGCTGCCATGAATACCGGGGCCGGAAATTTTTTCTCGATTTCGCGGGCGGCATTAACCACTTCTTCAAGGCGGCAGGAATGAAAAATGCCTTCATTGAGATGATGGGTGTCGCCGTGATCGCGAAAATTAAGGCGAAATACATTGAAGCCGGCATTTAGCAGGCGCGCGGCGGTGTGGCACATATAGCTGGAATCGCTACTGCCTTCCCAGCCGTGTAGCAGCAACACCAATCCTCGCGATTGGCGCGTTTTATTTTCATTGTAAAAACCTAGCAGGCGAACGCCATTGCCGGCATCAATGACATGCTCGGTGGTTTCCGCTCCGGTTTTAAGCAAAGCGCGGGTTCCGGCATTTTTTCGAAATGCGGTCGAGCTGAAAATCGATTGCATATGCGGATTACGCAACATCCAGCCATTCGCACGATAACTGCTGACGCGTGTCATAACTTCATTGCCGATTGAATGCGTTCGCGACAGGTATCGGCCATGCGACGACGACCTTCTTCACTACTCGCAACCGGCTCGAGGAAATGTACTTCAGCAGTACGGGTAGGCTCGCCTAATAGACGAACCAGGTTTTGTACGAAATTTTCTTTCGGGCCAAAGGCAATAATGGTTTGTGCATTACCTTTGCTGCCATACTTCAAAGCCACTGGCTGAGCGGGAACCTCGGCCAATACCGCCGGTTGAAAAATACGAGCGTGAAAGGTGCCAATTTCGCGACCATCGGTGGTGCGCCCTTCCGGAAAAACAGCGCAGGCCAATCCTTTTTGTAAACGCTCTACCATTTGGTGCATCACGCCATGCAGTGAATCATTACTGCCGCGATGATGATAAATGGTGCCGCCACGCGCTGCCATCCAGCCAATCAAAGGCCAGTTGGCGATTTCCGCTTTCGCAACGAATCCCATCCAGCGCTGGCTGTGCAATAAAGTGATGTCGATCCAACTGACATGATTGGCAACAAATAAAACTGCGCCCGGTAATGGCGTGCCATAGCGTTTCGTCTTGAAGCCGAAAATGCGCACCATGCCCAAAGACCACCAACGAATTACTCGATGGTCCATGCGCTCGCCGCGAAACACCATACGCGCGCAAATCGGGTTGATCATGATCAAGGTAATCGGCAGGAATACGCAGGCATGAAATGCCAGGAGCGGTATTCGTACGAGGTAGCGAAGTGGGCGTAGCCCGTCACGGCCTGCGCCGCTTGCCGTGTTGGAAGCAGTCATCTATTCATTGTGCCTGAAAAATATTAGAGCACGCACCCAACCCCGGGGTACTGTACATGTCCTCGCCCCGTAGGGGCGATTCATGAATCGCCCCTACGGGGCTGTTTCAATCACTGCCAAAGTCAAACGCGAGACGCAACATAATTTGCCGCGCTCGTCTTCAATACGGATATCCCAAACTTGGGTTTTACGACCAACGTGAACTGGTCGCGCGGTGCCAATGACAACACCTTGTGTTACGCCACGCAAATGATTGCAATTAAGTTCCAGGCCTACGGCTTGCTGGCCTTCTTTTTCCACGCACATATTAGCGCCGACACTGGCGAGCGTTTCTGCCAGCATGGCTGAGGAGCCGCCATGCAGTAAACCGTAGGGCTGTTTTGTGCGCTGATCAACCGGCATGGTGCCGCGAAGAAAATCCTCGCCGACTTCGGTAATGCAGATGCCCAAATGCGACAAGGCCGAATTAAGGCCTTGTGCGTTTAAATCTTCGACTGTGCGCGGTCGGCGAAAAATGCTCGCCATCATCAAACTCAGCGAACGCGCAGCAGGCCCGGACGCCAAGCAGGTGCATAGCCCGAACGTTTGTAGCCTGAGGAATCGCCGTAACCGCTACCTGTTTCGCGATTGGTGCGGCGATGCATGCGGTCCTGTAATTCCTGACGACGATCAGACAGCCATTCGGCTGAGCCTACGCTGGAAGGCGCTACGCCGCGGCGCTTTGCTTCGATTTCGCGGTATTCGCAGAATTCTTCATAAGCTTCCAGCTCGTGCTTGAGTTCAATGACACAGAGCTCGATGGCAATAGCGTCGTCAAAATAACCCAGCACTGGAATATTGTCGGGAATGATGTCGGCTGGATCAGCAAAATAAACCAGCGCAGACATTACGTGTTGGCGATCAGCATCGTTCAATGACCAGCCTTCATCGCGCACCATGGCAATCAATGCATCCAGGTGATCAAGACGCGTCGCGATAAAGTCGGGAAGATCTACTTTATTCGCTTCTTCGAGCAATTTACCGGCAGCGGCGATCACTTCTTCAGCGGACTTGCTACCGGCGGAATCACGCGCAGCCTTGATGGCGGCATTGAAATGTTCTAAGTCGCGGTCTGAGAGTTCAAAACTAATCGCTAAAGGCATGACTATGTTTCCATCAAAAGGTGAATGGTGAGAAGCAGAAGACTAGGCGCTAAGGCCCAATGCGTCAATCGAGCCCCAGTTTACGCGAGCCGGAGCATGCCTTACCAGAGCAATGGTCGCAGTAGGAACCCGCTCGAGGTATGAGAGCTGGCTAAGTTTTCGCCGCGGGAGCCCTAACGCTCCGAATGCCCGGATTCGAAGTAATCATTACGTTCAAACGCACCCGGCTTGACCAAATCGGAAAACGCCCTCGCCTGTGGCGACAAAAATTTGCCCTTACGAACTACCACGCCATAGCTGCGAGGGGGGAAATAATCCCGCAAATTGCGAATCTCCAGTTTTTCGTGATCGGCCTCGTTCAGGCAAATACCGGTAACGATCGAAATACCCAAACCCATCGCCACGTATTGCTTGATCACTTCCCAGCCGCCGACTTCCAACGCCACCGTATAAGGCACCCGCCTTTGCTGGAATACCAAATCCACTAAGCGCCATGTCGTCAAACGTTTGGGTGGCAGGATCAAGCCATGCGGGCTTAGGTCTTCGAGTTTAATTTTTTCTTTTTTCGATAGTGGATGGTCTTTCGCCATGATCAGCATCGGGTCAAACGAATACACCGGCGCATAGGACAAATCGGTCGGAACATCGAGCATCGAACCCACCGCCAAATCCACCGCATCCGAACGCAGCAGAGCCAAGCCATCCTTGCCGGTCACGTTGTGCAGCACTAATTGCACCGTCGGGTGGAGTTGCTTGAAGGCCTGAACGATGGCGGGCAAGAGATACAAAATAGTCGAGCTACCAGCGGCCACGTGGAGCTCGCTGGCTTCCAGGCCTTTCAATTTATTGCGAAATTCACCGTCCAGCCCATCCAGGCCTTCAACGAGAGGTCGTGCAAGCTCATAAAGCGCGCTGCCTTCACGAGTTAGGGTCAATCGTCGGCCGCTACGCTCAAACAAGCGCACCGACAGGTCGCGCTCCAAGGCCTGCAATTGCAAGGTTACCGCTGGCTGGCTGAGGAAAAGCGCCTCGGCCGCCCTCGAAATCGAGCCCAAACGGGCCGCCTGACAGAAAGCCCGCAGCGGTTTTAGCCGGTCTCCCTTGTAATAGAAGCGCTGTGTGGGATTTTTAAGCATTAACTCTAATCAAATATAAGGTTTGTTAATACATTCTATTCAAATATTTAGTTTGTCAACTTCAAACAAGCGTTTTAAGGTGGGGCACAGCTTTCTGGTAGCCACCTTATGTCCTCACTCGAAATCATTGCCACCACCCAGCCAGGCCAAGGCGATTTATTGACCCCGTCGGCATTGGCTTTCTTGTCGGAGCTACATCAGCGC
>JBDTTC010000193.1:0-2258 GCA_039930825.1 Arenimonas sp. | reverse complement strand
TACCTCTTCGCTCTCGCGGCGAAGTTGTTTCGCCAGAAACTGCATCTGGCGTTTACGGGCAATTTGGGAAGTGATTTTTTTCGAGGTAAGGGTCAGGGCAATCAATTCGGCGCTCATCGGAAGCTGATGAATGCGGGTGTCATTTTGCTCGATCAACTTGCTCGCAAGCTCCAGCACAGCGAGTGCTACTCGGCGGTCCTCGCTGCGACTCGGGCTTAAATATTCGCCGGTTTCTTCATCTACGCCGCGCATATGGGTTCTCGTAAGTGCCTTAATACTGCATAGTATGCGGATGAATACTCTTACCGACAAATACAAATCACAGGGCTCGCAGGCGGATTATCTGAGCGAGCTTGCAGAGCAGGTTCTAGGCCTTTGCAAGCAGCAAGGCGCAAGCCAGGCGGAGGTCTCTCTGAGCGAAGATAGCGGACTCGCAGTCAATGTGCGCATGGGCGAAGTAGAAACGGTCGAGCGCACTCAGGATCGAGGTGTGGCAGTAACGGTTTATTTCGATCAACGCAAAGGCACCGCCAGCACCGCCGATATTCAGCTAACTAGCCTGAAAGCGACGGTTGAACAGGCCTGTGCCATTGCGCAATTTACTGAAAAAGACACTGCTTCCGGTCTTGCTGACGCCGACCGAATGGCGAACGTATTTCATGATCTGGATTTATGGCACCCATACGCCATTTCAGCCGATCAAGCGGTTGAAATGGCATTGCAGACCGAAACCGCCGGTCGCGAATTCGATCGCCGCATTTCCAATTCCGATGGCGCCAGCATGAGTCATGGCGACAGCGTGGCGGTGTATGCGAACAGCCATGGTTTTGTCGGCGCTGAACGCAGTACGCATTTTTCATTGAGCTGTTCGCTGATTGCCGGTGCAAACGATTCCATGCAACGTGATTATTGGTACTCCAGTGCCTTGCGTTACTCCGATCTTGAAGCTGCTGCCAGTATCGGCAAACATGCAGCGGAGCGCACGATACGCCGCATGAACCCCCGCAGCATCGACACCGGAAACTATCCGGTATTATTTTCTGCCGAAACGGCGCGTAGTTTAATCGGCCATTTTCTAGGTGCAGTTTCTGGCGGAGCACTTTATCGCCGTGCCAGCTTCCTGCTGGATTCGGTAGATACACAAATTTTTCCGGAATGGTTTTCCTTGCTTGAACAACCGCATATTCCCCGTGGATTTCGTTCGGGTAATTTTGATGCCGAGGGAGTCGCTACCAAAGACCAATATCTGATCGAGAAAGGCGTGCTCCAGCATTACCTGCTGGGAAGTTATTCGGCCCGCAAACTCGGCTTGCAGAGCAGCGGAAACGCCGGCGGTGTCCATAACCTAGACACGAAGGCCAATGCCGGCGATCTAAACGAACTGGTTAGGGACATGGGGCGTGGTTTGCTAGTGACCGAGTTGATGGGGCAGGGCGTGAATGCCATAACCGGTGATTATTCGCGCGGTGCGGCTGGCTTTTGGGTGGAAGGTGGTGAAATTCAGTATCCGGTAGACGAAATTACCATCGCCGGCAATCTGAAGACGATATTTCAAGCCATTGAAGCGGTAGGCTCTGACGTGGATATGCGTTCGCACGTAAGAACCGGCTCGATTCTGGTTGGAAATATGACAGTCGCGGGCGAGGCTTGACTTGACATAAGCATCACATCGGGCGACCCTTCACGGGTGCCTTGGGTGGCATGCATTTTTTTCATTTATCGGGAGGGGATTATGAGTGAAGTTTCTCAAGAAGAAAGAACCATGGGGATGGTGGCCCATCTGATTTCGCTGGTGGGTTTCGTTATTCCATTAGGCAATATCATTGGACCATTGGTTATCTGGTTAATGAAGAAAGACACGATGCCCTTTGTCGAAGATCAGGCAAAAGAAGCTCTCAATTTCAATATCACGGTTGCCATTGCCGGTGTTATCGGCGCCATCCTGACAATGGTGTTGATTGGCCTGCTGGTACTTGCGGTGGTCGGCATTGCCTGGATCGTTCTGACGATCATCGCAGCGATGAAAGCCAACGCAGGCGAGAAGTATCGTTATCCGTTTACGCTTCGCTTGATCAAGTAAGCTTCAGCATTAGTAATTTAGAAAAGCCCGGTTCGCCGGGCTTTTTTATTGCATCCGCTTAACGGCGAAATTTGCAATGTCGCGTAAGGCGGAAGTATCCCGTTTCAGGGACGACAAACTCGATTGCATGCCTTGGGCATAAACATCCAGTAATTGCTTTGATTTATCCAATCCCAGT
>JBDTTC010000192.1:0-8994 GCA_039930825.1 Arenimonas sp. | reverse complement strand
TTACCAAGCCAGGTGCAAGACCATGAAGATTGGGTCGCGCCGGATCGCCAACGGTTTTACTTTGCTTGAAGTGTTGATGGCGGTTGGCTTGCTGGCCGTTATCAGCGCACTCGTTATTTCGACGATGTCGGGTGGGTTGAGACAGGTGCGCTGGTCTAGCCAAGCCAGTGAAGCAAGCATGCATGCACAATCTCTATTAGACACCATTGGCACGATGGAATTCATCGAGCCCGATACGAAGCAAGGTAGTTGGGAAGAAGGCAAATACCGTTATCAACTCGATATAAAAGAGGTGCCCGATCCAAGTCTGGGCGCCGACACACCGGTTGCTGAAATTGAAACGATAAGCCCGCCGGTGTTGTATCAAATTATATTGCTAGTGAGCTGGGGCGATAAACCACAAGAGCAGCTGCGCTTCGTCAGTTACAAGGCGAGGCAGGCCGCTGCCAACAACATCGATCCAGTGCTATGAAAAATCAATGCATCTCTCGATTTTCCGGTTTTACTTTGCTTGAAATGTTGATCGTGACCGGTTTGCTTGCCCTGCTGGTATTGCTGGGTTTGAATTTGATGCGTTCCACTGCATCAGCTTCGGCAAAGTCGGAATCGGCAGCACAGCGCAACGAACAATTGCGAAGCGTGCAGGCTTTTATTCGCCGGCAAATTACCGGCGCGCTGCCCATTGCCTACGAGTTTGATGCGAGCAATGGCGAGGCGACTTTCTTTTCCGGGGAACGTAACAAATTGCAATTCGTAGCCAATATGCCCGGCTACCTTTCGTATGGCGGCGCTTATCTGCAAACATTCGAACTCAAGCGTGGTGGCGAAAATTACCAGCTCGAGTTCCAGTTTCAGCAAATCACGTCGGATGGATTATTGAAAGCCGAACGCAAACCGGAAATTCTGCTGGATGGCATTAAAACTGGCGAGTTTTCATTTCGCGCGCTGGATGAGCAGTCCAAGCCGGGAAGCTGGAAAAACAGCTGGGATTTTCCAACCCAAATTCCCTTGCAAACCAGTTTGAAAATTGAATTCGCCGACAAGAAAATGCACTGGCCCTTATTGGTGGCATCGTCGAAGTTATCGGCAGCAACCGCTACCGGTGGTAATCCCGGCTTGCAGCCGACGCCTTTCAACCGGGATCCGGAGTTGGGTGGCGAATGATTCGGCTTGAATTAAAAAAATCCGAACGCGGCATTGCCTTGTTGCTGGTGCTTTGGATGATGATTATCCTGATTGGTATCATCGGCGTGTTTGCGTTAATCGCGAGTACCGAACACCAGCAGGGAAAATTATTGGCGCGGACGGTGCAAGCGCGATATGCCGCGGAAGGCGGCATCGAAGTTGCTACCATTCGTCTGAGTAATCCGGATCCATTATTGCAATGGGTGCCGGATAACCGTGTTTATCAATACACAGTCGATAAAACCCGGATTGAAATTCGCACGGTGGATGAATCGGGAAAAGTCGATATCAATGTCGCGGGAGCGGATGTGATTCAGCCGCTTTTGCTCGCAGTCGGCGTCGATGATCTACAAGCACAAAACATTACGTCAGCGATTATGGATTGGCGCGATCCCGATGATTTATTGACCTTGCCCGGTGGCGCGGAAGATCCGCAATACTCTGCCGCCGAGCGTCCCTATGGTTCGAAGGATGGTGCTTTTCAAACCATTTCGGAATTACAGCAGGTATTAGGCGTTACCCCGGAGTTGTATGCGAAGCTGAAGCCGCTAATCACGATTTATAGCGGATTGAACAGGCCTAATCCGAGTTTTGCGCCACCGGAAGTATTGGCCGCTTTGGGCTTACAGGCGCCACAAATAGCGCAGTTATTAGCTCAGCGGGAAGCCTGGCGCCCCGGAATGCCTGTTTTTACGCTGCCTGATGGTAACCCCCTCGCGACCAGCGGCACGGGAACGTATAGTATTTCCAGCCTTGCCATCGAGCCTGATGGCAGCCGTGCCGAAATTACCGCTACCTTGCGTGTGGGTGCCAACGGTAATTTCGGTCAGCTTTATACCCCGCTTGCATGGCGAGTGGGAGCAAACGACTAAATATGACTGCAAATATTTCAAAATCCAATTTGCTGGAACCCATGCGCTTGGCCTATCAAGGCAGCGCGCTGTCTTCCTGGTGGCAGCAAGCACGTCAGGAATGTCTCACCCTTCTACCAATTGCCTGGCAGGAGCTGCTTGGTGCTGCAGATCGTCGTGTATGCATTCGTGTGGTGGATGATCAACTTTATTTTTACTCGGCCAATAATGGTCGCTTGTCGTTATTGGGAAGTCTGCCTTCGGACGACGATGAACTGCTTAAAACTGCTCACGCACGTTTGCAACAGCAGACTGGTTCGCCAAGACATTTGTTACTCGATAGCAAACAGGTATTGCGCAGAATATTGAGTTTACCGCTGGCGGCAGAAAGCAAATTACGCGAAGTGGTGAGTTTTGAAATTGACCGACAAACGCCATTTACTCTGGATCAGGTGTATTTCGAAGCGCGTGTATTGAGTCGAAGCATACAAACCAAGCAATGTCAGGTCGAATTGATTGTGCTGCCCAAACAGGCGCTTGAAAAAGCCCTTAAACCACTCGGTATTCTGGCAAGCGATCTTAGCGGCGTCGATGTCGTTGATGAAAATCAGCAAACCTTGAACGTCAATTTGCTACCAAACACGATGCGTGCTGCTACATCGAATCAAAACGCATGGTTGAATCTAGGCTTGGCCACGGCCGGCTTTATTTTGCTATTACTGGCGATGAACCTGATCCTGGATAACCGCGAGAAAGTACTGGGTGAGTGGGAGCAAAAAGTTTCTGCAGCGGAAGTGCAGGCAAAGCAGGCCAATGTTTTTCGCAATCAACTGAAACAAACGGCAAAAGCAGAAGCTTTCCTGCAAAAATTCAGAACATCACAACCGACGATGCTGGCTTTGATTAATGATCTGACAAAGCGTATTCCTGATGACACGTCGCTCGACAAATTATCGGTCAACGAAGGGCGTCTGGTTTTGGTGGGGCAGAGCAAGCAAGCGGCGGCGCTCGTCAGTCAATTGCAGAGTTCACCCTTCATCAATTCGCCGGCGCTTGTAGGTGCGGTGCAGCCCGATGCACGCACGGGCCGCGATCGCTTTACTCTGACCGCGACAGTGAATGGTTCAAAGGAGGCAAGCAATGGCAAGCCTCGATAAGAATGCATCTGTGAATACCGAACGCTGGAAAATTTTTAGCGGCATTGCCCTGATTATTGTTCTTGCTTATTTCCTGTTGTTGCATTGGTGGTTTACCGCACCATTGATGGAAATGGGTGGGCAAATCAATCAGCTCCGTGATCAGGAACTGCAGTATCGGATGGATGCAGGCCAGCGACCTGCTTTGGAAAAAAAACTGGGCGAAGTTAGGCAGCAGCAGGCGTTGACGCCGCATTTTCTGCCGGAAGCCAACAAAGAACTGGCCAGCGCCGCACTAGTGCAACGCCTTGAACAAGTCGTTAGCGGCGCAAGTACGAATCCAAATGCCTGCCAGATTATTGCGCGCACGCCTACGGAAACTTCGGGTAAGGAAGATTTTCAACGAGTGACCGTGCAGGTACGTTTGCGTTGTGGCATGGCAGAAATGACGAACATCATGTATTCGCTCGAAGGCGGCAGTCCACAATTGTTCATAGACAATATCGAATTGCTGTCGCGTAATAGTTACAACAATGCCGGCCCTGTCGGTGGTGCGGTCGAAGTGGTATTTGATTTGTTCGGCTATATACAAGCGCCGCAGGAAAAAAAGGGGAAACCCAATGGCTAAGTTAAACAACACCGGCACTATGTTGCTGGCGAGTTTTGCGCTTTGGGCCGCGATGGTCCTGTTGGTTGCCTTTTTTGGATTGGGTGCGCGTTTTAATCCCTTGCCAGTTGATGTAAGTCTAGCCAAAGTATTGCCAACGGTAAAAATTACCCAGAACACAGCCACGCTTGGACCTTTAAGTAATTACCTGGAAGTAGGAACACGTCCTCTCTTGATGCTGGATCGGCGCCCAGGTGTTGTACAGGCAGCACCTGGCGATAATTCAGCCGTTGAACTTGATGTTTCTCTAGGCAGTGTGCTGATTACGCCTAATTTGAAAATTGCTTTATTTCGCGAGAATAAAGACGGGGCAAGTCGACGAGTTCGTTTGGGTGATTTGATTGAAGGTACTGGCTGGCGACTAGTGCAACTGGAGCCGCGCCGCGCAATTCTGGAAGGGCCAACGGGTCAACGCCAGATGGACTTGCTGGTTTTCAATGGCAAGGGTGGCCAATCGCCAACACCGATTGCAGTAGCGGTTCCGGCGGAGAGCAGTAATACGATACAAGCTGCAACACCCGTCGTTGCGCCTGTAGCTCAACCCGCGACTAACAATGTCATTCCGGTAGCTAGCACGACAGCGCCGATAAACCAGAACATGACACAAGAACAACAAATTGAAGCGATACGCCAAAGAATTGCGGCGCGTCGTGCACAAATGCAAGCCGATGCAGCAAAAGCTGCATCGGATGCAAAAAAATAACGAGAATTGAAAATGCTTAAATTACGATTGCCACTGATTATCTTGATGACTGTTTTTACGGTGACGACAGCCTGGGCTGCCGAACCCGCGAAGACGGACATCGTGATGAAGCGCGCGCCTGAATTGATCGGCACTCAAAAGCCGGTTGAAGAAAGCAAGGACGAGAAAACGGCTGGCGCAGAAAATGCTGCGAAGAAGCCATCAACCGCGACCATTCGTTCCGGCAGTGGCCAGTTGATCAATCAACGAGCCGCTGCATTGCCCGCACCGAATTTAAGTTCGGCTGGCGACGCCACATTCAATTTTGAAGGCGAATCGGTACAAGCCGTCGTTAAAGTTATTCTCGGTGATTTGTTACAGCAAAATTACGTGATCGCCCCGAATGTGCAGGGAACAGTGACATTGGCCACGCCGCGTCCCGTCAGCCCGGCACAGGCTGTTTCATTGCTTGAAATGGTACTGGGTTGGAATAACGCACGCTTGATCTGGAGCGACGGCCGTTACAACGTAGTGCCGAGTGATCAGGCTATTCCCGGGAATCTGGCGCCGCGTACCGGCTCACCGGCAAATGCCCGTGGTTATGAAGCGCGCGCCATCCCACTGAAATTCATTTCGGCTACCGAGATGGAAAAACTGCTCAAGCCGTATGCGCGCGACAAAGCAATCATTCAAGTCGATAACACCCGTAATCTAATTGTGCTCGGCGGCACCCGTGCCGAATTGCAAAACTATCTACGTACGATCGAAATTTTCGACGTGGATTGGCTGGCTGGAATGTCGGTCGGCATTTTCCCTTTGCAATCGGCCGAAGCCAGCAAGATTGTTACCGAACTGGAAAAAGTATTCGGTGAAAATGGAAAAACACCGCTTTCTGGTATGTTTCGATTTATGCCGCTCGAAGGCCAGAACTCGGTAATGGTAATTACCGCTCAGCCGAAATATCTGCGCGATGTCGAAACCTGGATTGAACGCATGGATGCTGGTGGCGAGGGCGTTCGCTTGTATGTGTATGAAGTAAAAAATATCAAAGCAACCGATTTGGCCGATCAGCTCAGTAGTGTATTTGGGAACAGCTCTGGTGGTTCAAAAACGAATGATTCGCCATCCATCCAGCCTGGTTTGGAACCGGTTGAAGTTCGCACAATCAATAATCCTCAGCCGACTAATGCGGTTAAGCCTGGCGCCATTGCAAATGCGAGAAACTCCGAGCTCTCAATCAGTGGAGGCGATGTCAGCATCAGTGCCGTTGAAGAAAGTAACTCAGTACTGGTTCGCGCAAGCCCAGGCCAATGGGAATCGATTCGGCGTGCCATTGAAAAGCTCGATTCCATGCCTTTGCAAGTACATGTTGAAGCGCAGGTGATTCAAGTCAAGTTGGGCGGAAAACTGGAATATGGCGTCAGTTGGTTCTTTAATAATGCAATTACCAATGCAGGTGAACTTGCGGCCTCGCAATCGCAAAATGACTGGAGTACTTATGCTTCATCGATTTTGCCAACGGGAGACTCGAGTTGGACATTGATCGGCCCGAGTGCCAAGGCCGTGATCAGTACATTGGATGATCTATCTGACGTTAAGGTGCTTTCGGCTCCATCGGTTCTTGTCAGGAATAATGTCGAGGCAAGTTTTGATTCGGGTGCACAAATTCCAGTTGTTAGCACAATCTTGAATAACGGTGGAAACAACAACACCGATAATACTTTTAGCCAAGTGCAATTTAGGCAAACGGGTATCAGCCTCAAGGTGAAGCCGAGAGTGTCGAGTGACGGCATGGTCTTTCTGGATATCACGCAAGATGTGAGCGAAGCTTCGGATACGCCTGATAGAACGGGTAATGTCCGCGAAGTGGCGATACAAAGCGGCGAGACAGTTGTACTGGCAGGTTTGATAAAAACAGGTCAGACAAAAGGTTCCAGTGGAATTCCATTTTTGAGTCGTCTGCCCGTGATTGGCGCCTTGTTCGGCAAGCAGGTAAAAAACAAGAGTCGCGACGAAATATTGGTCTTGATTACCCCAACCATTGTTCGCAATCCTTCCGAGGCCCGCAAACTCACCGACGAATACGGCGCTCGCTTCAGGGCGTTGGAGCCTTTGCGTAAAGAGCGTGAGAAAGCCGCTAAGAAATAATGAAACCCGCCTATCGTTCGGTTTTCCGTGAGTTATTGCGTCGTGAATTGGGCGAGCGCTATCGTGGCAGTTTTCTAGGCGTGCTATGGCATCTGCTATTACCCTTGTCGCAATTGATGGTCTTGTCTTGGGTGTTTTCACATTTATTGCAATCACGCTCACAATTTGAAAACCTGAGTTACTCTGCTTTCCTGGCATTGGGATTGTGGCCCTGGAATCTGTTTTCAAATGCGGTAAGCAATAGTGTCTCGGCCCTGACGGGTAACGCAGCGCTAATCGGTAAAATAGCGCTGCCACACCATTTGTTGGTGGATGCAAAAGTCAGTGCCAGTGTGTTGCTTGACCTTGCCGGTTTTGCCGTGGTTCTGCTGGTGCTGGTTCTGCTTGGAACACCGTTGAAATTTTCCGGACTCCCGGTGGTGCTTGTCAGCCTGGCGGTGCTCTATGTTTTCGCGGTCGGCTTTGCGAATATCGTTGCGGTCCTGAATGTGTTCCTGCGCGATGTCGGCGCCGCGATTTCGCAAATCATGAGCCTTTTGTTTTTTTTGACACCGGTTATTTATGACTTGGGTCAATTGCCGGTACGCTTGCAGAAATTACTGATGTTGAATCCCATGGCGGCACCCGTGATATCAATACGTCATGCATTCCTGGGCTTGCCGATTGACTGGAAGAATCTGGCAATCTCCGGTCTTGTCGCTATTGTCATTGCCTATCTTGGTTATGCCTTGCTTCGGCGTGCGCGCCCGCATCTGGAAGATTATCTATGAGCGGCCCGACCTTGCCTCTGGTTGAAGTCAACCATATCAGCAAGCGTTACCCGATGCTGGCCAACAGCAGTGATCGGCTTAGTGCGTTGTGGGACATGCTGCGTGGCCGGACGCCAACGCGACATACGACAGTTCTAAGTGATATCAATTTCAAGGTCATGCCAGGGTGTTCGATTGGTATTATTGGTGAGAACGGTGCCGGTAAATCCACCCTGCTGAAATTGATTACCCGCGTGTTGACTCCAAGCGATGGCGATGTTGTCACCCGTGGTGCCATTGGTGCCTTGCTGGAACTTGGCGCTGGCTTCCATCCGGAATATTCCGGCCGTGAAAATGTCCGGTTATCGGCCGCCTTGTACGGCATCAGCGACGCTGAACTAAAAGACAAGATGACCGAGATCGAAGAGTTTGCCGATATCGGTCGCTACATTGACGAGCCTACCAAGCATTATTCCTCAGGAATGATTGTGCGGCTGGGCTTCGCTATTATCGCTGCCGTTCGGCCCCCCTTATTGATTACCGATGAAGTGTTAGGTGTTGGCGATGAAAGCTTCCAGAAAAAATGTTCGCGCTGGATCGACAACTATGTAAATTCAGGCGGCACCTTGTTACTGGTTTCGCACAGCATGTACCACGTGCAGAAATTATGCCGCGAAGCCATCTGGTTGCATCACGGGAAAATTGAAATGCAGGGTGATGTATTCACTGTTACCCAGCATTACCTTGCATGGCATGAGAGCAAGCGTACGGGCGAGGAAGCGGTACCTGACTTACTAAATACCACCTACGATTACGGTATTGAAAAAATAATCCACAACGATGGACTTGATGATTCGGCACTCGTGGCCGAATCAGGAGCCGATTACACGGTGGAGGTTGTGCT
Source organism: Arenimonas sp. (assembly GCA_039930825.1). Taxonomy (GTDB): domain Bacteria; phylum Pseudomonadota; class Gammaproteobacteria; order Xanthomonadales; family Xanthomonadaceae; genus Arenimonas. The sequence goes on along the minus strand of JBDTTC010000192.1, from coordinate 672 downwards.
TACATCGCTTGATGATTCCATTCCCGTCGTGCTGATCGGTTGGGTGCGTGAAGATGGTATGCCGGTTTACGGAATTAGTTCGGAAATGGACACGGCAATTCCGGAAAAACTCGGATATGGTAGATACAGGTATCGTTTGTGTTTCACTAAAATTGCAATATTGCCGGGCCGATATAAATTGCGTGTGCATTCGCTGGACTCCCAGGGCCTGCGCTTATTCCAGACCATTGATCGCCACGTGACCATAACCGGCCAGTCACGTGCCAGTGGTCTGGTATTCATGCCCCATCATTGGAAATAGCAAGAACATGTCGGCCATGTCATTGCCCGTAATCGTGGTGCCAGTTTTCAATGCTTACGAAGCACTGGATATTTGTCTTGGCTCCTTGTTGAAAACATTGCCGGCGAACGCGCAGGTTTTGCTGGCAGATGATGCATCCAGTGATCCACGTATTCCCGATTTGCTGGTGCAATTCCAACAGCGTGCAAAATTTAATGTAGCCATCATCAGGCGTGAAACCAACCTCGGTTTTCCGGCAAACTGCAATGCCGCTTTTCGTGAAACAGGCGAATGCGATGTACTGTTATTAAATTCGGATACTATTTTTACGCATGGCTGTTTGGAAAAAATAAGCCAGTCGGCACCCATGAATGATTTGCCACCACTCCCGA
>JBDTTC010000191.1:0-3309 GCA_039930825.1 Arenimonas sp. | reverse complement strand
CGACCAATACCGAAAACGATTCGGCCATTTGCCGCTACCTTCAAAACTGTCGAGGAGGTTTCATCCGCAAGTTCCACTTTACTGTCGGCAGGAACGTGCCCCAATACCAAGCTGCCCTGTGCCGCACTTGCTGGCAAATCAATTGAAGGCAAAGCTAAAAGAGCGGGGGCTGGTTTCAATGTTGCCGGCGCTTGACTGGCGCACGAAGAAAATAGCATCACGAGTGTGATTAAAAACAATTTCTTCATCGTGAAAATCTCAATCGCTCACCCTGTGGCGCGCCGACCAATTTTGCGCCGTCGTAAGCCAGCGCACCATTGACGAAAGTGGCGGAAACTTTGGCGTTGAAGTGCTCGCCTTCGAAGGGCGACCAGCCGCACTTGCTCAATACTTTTTCTCTGGTCACATCCGTGCCGCCATTGGGTTCGACAATGACAAGGTCAGCGTAAAAACCTTCACGCAAAAAACCACGCTCTTGTATGCCGAACCGCAGGGCAGGGTTATGGCAAATTTTCTGGATCAGATGCGGCAGACTGAAGTGGCCATCACGCACTTTCTGGAGAGCGCAGACCAGAAAATCCTGCACCAATGGCAGGCCCGATGGCGCTTTATCGTAAGGCTGCTGTTTTTCCGCAAGAGTGTGCGGCGCATGATCTGTAGCGAGAACATCAATTCTGTCTTCGGCTATGGCTTTCAATAAAGCGGCCCGATCACTGGCTTCCTTGATCGCCGGGTTGCACTTGATGAAATTACCCAAACGAAAATAATCGTTTCGTGCGAAGTGCAGGAAATGCACGCAGGTTTCAGCCGTTATCTGTTTTCCTAGTACGGGGCCTGGCGCGAATAATTCGAGTTCCTCGGCGGTACTGATGTGCAATACGTGCAAAGGCGTGTTGTATTTTCTCGCCAATGAAATGGCCAGCCGCGTCGATTTGATGCAGGCTTCGCGCGAGCGAATTTCGCCGTGCAGATCAACCGGAATATTGTCGCCATAAATCGCTCGTGCTTTCGCCATTTCGATATCGATCATTGGCGTATCTTCACAATGCGTGATAATCGGCACCGGTGTATGCGCAAAGATCGCACTCAGGATGTCGGGATCATCGACCAGCATGTTGCCGGTCGAAGCGCCCATGAAAATTTTCAGGCCCGGCGTGGTCTTCGGGTCAATGCGCTTTATGTTTTCCAGATTGTCGTTGCTGGTACCGAAATAAAACCCGAAGTTCGCACGTGAACGCCCGCTGGCTCGATGGTATTTGTCCTCGAGCGCGTCATTGTCCAGTACCGGCGGTTTAGTATTGGGCATTTCGAGATAACTCGTCACACCGCCTGCAACCGCAGCGCCGGGCTCACTACTGAGGTCGCCTTTGTACTCCATGCCGGGCTCGCGAAAATGCACCTGCGCATCAATAACGCCCGGGAAGAGCCATCTTCCTTTGATGTCGAGCACTTTCTCGTCAGCGCGCGTAAATAAATGCGGCGCAATGGCGGCAATGCGCTGATCGCGAATGCGCAGGTCTCCGGTGAATTCACGACCTTCGTTCACCATGCGCGCGTTCTGGATCAATAGATTAGTCATGTTTATGCCTGCAATTGAAGTGTTCGGGTACTGGGTCATGGCCGCCGGGGTTGAGCGGATGACATCGCAAAATCCTTCGCGCACCAAGGTAACATCCCCGCCATGCGCCGAACTTTTCGACCGCTTCCATGGTATAGCTAGAACAGCTAGGATAGAACCTGCAGCGCTGGCCTAATAGTGGACTAATCAATAGCTTATAGCCACGAAGTAGAAACAGAATAAAGTTTTTTGGTAATCGTAGAATCATCTGGCGTAGTTTAAGGTTGATGTGAACTGAGGACTAGGCTATAACACGCCGCCTTTTATGGCTCAAGGAATGAGAGGAATTGCCCCCGTGGCCGCTAAAAAAATCGTAAAGAAAGCTGCTAAACCAGCACCCAAAAAAGCCGCTAAACCTGCTGCAAAGCCGGCCAAAGCGAAACCCGCTGCAAAACCTGCTAAAAAGCCTGCTGCAAAGCCGGTCGCCAAAAAACCGGTGAAGAAAGCAGCTCCCGCCAAAAAACCAGTTGCAAAACCGGTTAAGAAAATTGCCAAGTCGGCTCCCCAAAAGGCGCCAGCCAAGAAAGTAGTAGCCAAAACCGCCCCCAAAGCGGCTAAGCCTGCCGCCAAGCCGGTTGTTAAAAAACCTGTCGCCAAGACGGTTGCAAAATCGGCCCCCGTAAAGAAAGCTGCGCCCGCACCGGTCGCTAAAGTGGTTTCGAAACCGGTTGCAAAACCGGCCGTCAAGCCAACGCCAGCGCCGGCCAAAAAAGCTGAAGTTAAAAAGGTTGAAGTTATTATTCCTGCTGCTAAAACAATTGAAAAAGCTGCTCCTGCCGCTAAATCATCCGGCAAAGGCAAAGCGCCTGTCGTCGTTCCCGTCGTCGTTGTACCTCCGCCGCCAAAACGCGATGCGGGTGTGCGTGCTGGTTATGTCAAACCGAGCAAGCCACGCCAGGAACGCATGAAGCTCGCCACTGCCATTGAACGCGTGAATTTGCCGGATGGTTACAAGCCTTCGCACAAAGAAGAGTACATGAGCCCTTCGCAAATTGAATATTTCCGTCAGCGCCTGCTGAAATGGAAAGATGATTTGATCGAAGAGTCCAAGCAAACTATCGAAAACCTGAAAGAAGAAGTGCGTGATGTTGGTGATGAAGCCGAACGCGCCACTCGCGAAACAGAAAACTCGCTCGAATTGCGTACTCGTGATCGTTACCGCAAACTGATCAACAAGATCGACAGCACATTGAAGCGTGTTGATGACGGCACCTATGGCTATTGCGTAGATACCGGCGAAGAAATTGGTCTGGAACGTTTAGAAGCCCGCCTAACCGCCGAACGTACATTAGATGCGCAAGAGCGTTGGGAACATTTGCAAAAGCAGATGGGTGACTAGTTTTAGTCTCATGATTTATGAAAAGCCCCGCATTGCGGGGTTTTTTTTGTTGCTTTGTCGTAGGAGCGTCCTTTAGGCGCAACAAATATTACGATAACTTCGGTCGCGCCTAAAGGACGCTCCTACGGGAGGAAAATCAAAACATCGCATCACGCAATTTGTACCACGCCATTGCTGCAACCAGCATCGGCGTGCGGAATACTCGACCACCTGGAAAGGGCAGATGTTTTATTTTTTCAAACACATCCAGGCGCGATGCCTGTCCGCGGATTGCTTCACTGATAACACGGCCAGCCAACCCGGTGGCGGCGATGCCGTGCCCTGAGAATCCCTGCGCAAAATAAATATTCGA